>CANHAR010000176.1 GCA_947458495.1 Gammaproteobacteria bacterium
TAGTTTGTCATAAATAGTTGACTGACAAGCCCCCGCAGTCCGTTGTATACTCTGCCGCCATTTTTGTTAGTGATCTGCATGATCCATCTGCGGCCAAGCGTCGCAGCAATCTTCTTATTTACAGGTTCTTTTCCGTGATTGAAAAAATCCGCAACATCGCCATTATCGCCCACGTTGACCATGGCAAGACTACTCTGGTTGATAAACTGCTGAACCTCTCCGGCACGCTGAACACCCGTGGTGGGAATGTTGAGCGAGTTATGGACTCCAACGATCAGGAGAAAGAGCGTGGTATAACCATCCTGGCCAAAAACACCGCTATTAACTGGAACGGTTACCACATCAACATTGTAGATACGCCGGGTCACGCTGACTTTGGTGGTGAGGTAGAGCGTGTAATGTCGATGGTAGACAGTGTGCTGCTGTTGGTTGACGCCGTTGACGGACCGATGCCGCAAACCCGGTTTGTGACTCAGAAAGCCTTTGCACAGGGTCTGCACCCTATTGTAGTTATCAACAAAATCGACCGCCCGGGCGCGCGTCCGGACTGGGTACTTGGTGAAGTATTTGATCTGTTTGACCGGCTCGGTGCCACAGACGAACAGCTGGATTTTCCGGTAGTTTACGCCTCGGCACTGAACGGTATCGCTGGTCTGGAAGCGGATACCATGAGCGACAACATGGATCCGTTGTTTGACACTATTATCAAGTTTGTACCGCCACCACCAGTCAATATCGACGCACCTTTCCGTATGCAGATCAGTGCACTGGACTACAACAGTTATGTTGGTGTTATTGGTATCGGCCGTGTGACCGGTGGTATCGCCAAACCCAACATGCAGGTGGTGATTGTTGACGTTGAGGGCAACCAGCGTAAAGGCAAAATTCTTCAGGTCAAGAGTCACCTGGGACTGGAGCGCATCGATGTGCCGGAAGCCACTGCCGGTGAAATCATCTGCATCACTGGCATCGACAATTTGCACATCTCCGACACCATCTGTGATCCAGAGCATATCGAAGCCATGCCCCCGCTGACGGTTGATCAGCCAACCATCAGCATGACTTTCCAGGTAAATGATTCGCCCTTTGCCGGACGAGAGGGCAAGTACGTAACGACCCGTAATCTCAAGGACAGACTTGAGCGTGAATTGATTCACAACGTTGCGTTGCGGGTTGAGCCAGGTGAGTCAGCAGACAAATATAAAGTATCTGGCCGAGGAGAATTACATTTGTCGGTGCTGATCGAATCCATGCGCCGTGAAGGTTTTGAGCTGGCCGTCTCCCGTCCTGAAGTGATCATGAAAGAAGTTGAAGGCGTCATGCAGGAGCCCTACGAAGCACTGGTCATCGACTGTAACGATGAGCATCAGGGCGCAGTGATTGAAGAACTCGGCCTGCGTCGTGCGGAAATGCAGGACATGTTGCCCGATGGCAAAGGCCGTGTACGCCTGACCTTTGAAATCCCGACACGCGGATTGATTGGTTTCCGTTCCATGTTTATGAGTATGACATCTGGCACCGGCATGATGAACCATGTGTTTGATCATTATGGCGCTGTCAAGCAGGGTGAGCTGGCGGCACGTAAAAACGGAGTGCTGGTGTCTATGGTAACGGGCAAGGCACTGGGTTATTCCCTGTGGATGTTGCAGGAGCGTGGCCGTCTGTTTATTGAGCCAAACATTGAGGTGTATGAAGGAATGATTATTGGCCTTCACAGCCGCGATAATGATCTGGTTGTTAATCCGATCAAAGGCAAGCAGCTCACTAACGTGCGTGCATCAGGAACTGACGAAAACATCGTCCTGACCCCGCCGACCAAACATACATTGGAACAGGCGATGGAATTCATCGACGAAGACGAGTTGGTGGAGATTACGCCGCTAAGCATCCGTATTCGTAAAAAGAATCTGACAGAAAGCGATCGAAAACGTGCCAGCCGCGGTTCTGCGGCGCGTTAATCTGAAACAGTAGACGGCAGGCGTTTGCAATGGGGAATATCTGGGCAGATCGAAAGATACGCACCTGATTTCCCCGCTGTATGGGCTGCCTGTACCGGCAGTGGTACTTCATTCCGGAAGCCGCAATGATTGCTCTGATTCAACGCGTCAATTACGCCAGCCTTAGTATCAATGGAAAGCAATATTGCTCCATTGATAAAGGGCTGGTTGTCTTACTCGGTATTGAAAAGAGTGATACCCGCGCCCAAGGCGAAAGGCTTCTGCAAAAGGTGCTGGATTATCGGGTTTTTGCGGACGCTGAAGGTCGCATGAATCTGAGTGTAAGCGCTATCAGCGGGCAGATCATGCTCGTGTCGCAGTTCACTCTCGCCGCTGATACAGGGCGTGGTTTGCGGCCGAGTTTCACCTCTGCGATGCCCCCTTCAGAAGCCGAGGCGCTTTACAATGAACTGGTGCGCTGGTTTCAGGGTTTGTACCCAAATGTTGTTACAGGTCAGTTTGGTGCAGACATGAAGATACTGCTGGAGAACGACGGCCCGGTGACGTTCAGTCTTAGTGCCTGATGCTGATTATGACGATTGCTGTGACTGCTCTGCCAGTTCCCGCTCTTGCTTCTTGCGCATGTAAACCTTGCCGCAATATACCCCAACTTCAAAAAGCATCCACATGGGCACAGCCATAATGGTCTGACTGAAAGGATCCGGCGGTGTCAGCAGCATGCCGACAACAAAACAACCGACGATGATGTAAGGGCGTTTGCCTTCAAGAGATTCAACATCAACCATGCCTGACCAGATCATCAAAAACACTGCAATCGGAATTTCGAAGGCAAAACCAAACGCAAAAAATATTTTTAATACAAAACTCAGGTAGCTGGCTATATCAGGTGCAACGGCGATTCCTTCCGGTGCAACTGACACAAAAAAACTGAACACGATGCCAAAGAGCACAAAGTAGGCAAAGGCCATGCCTGCGTAAAAGAGCAACACACTCGACACAAACAAAGGAATGGCCAACGACTTTTCATTGGCATACAGACCTGGTGCAATAAATGCCCACACTTGGAAAAGAATATATGGAGCACAGACAAACAGGGCGGCGTAAAACGTCAGCTTGAAGGGTGTGAAGAACGGTGAGGTGGGATCAATTGCAATCATGCTGGTATCAGGCGGCAGCACCGACGTCAGCGGATGAGCAACAAACGCGTAGATATCATTGGCAAAATAGATCAGCCCCAAGAACACCAGCAACAAAGCCACAACGCACTTCAGAATGCGATCACGCAGCTCCACCAGGTGGCCAACAATCGTCAGTTCCGGGCGGTTGTCGGGGTTTACATCAGGCGCTTTCAACGGTTATCAATCCTTATTGCCTTCAGTTTGTTCAGCTGCTGGCGGGTTCGCAACGGCGGCTGTCAACTTGCCACCTTTGATCGAAACCACCCCTGTGGGTGGGCTGTTGTAGAAATCCTGCACGGGCTTCTTCTCTGCGACGGGCAGTTCCGGCGGCTCGTCTGCCGCGCTGGTCTCTGCAACTAACGCAGGCCCATCCATTGCTACGTCAACCTTAAATGTTGGTATGCCCTCCACAGCACTGCTGGTCACAACAGGCACTGTGGCAGGCGCAGCTGTTGCTGAACTCACTGCGCGATTGATGCCATCCTGGGTTTTATCCAGTTCTTTGCGAGTGTTTTTAAGCAACTGATCGGCATTTTTTCGTGCCTTTTCGATGTCCGCCATAATCGATTCATTATGGAGCTGGCGCCTGATATCGTCGGCGTTAATCTGTTGCTCGATCTCAGCTTTGACTTTACCGAAACTGCGTTTGGCACGGCCTATCCACAATGCGCCGGTGCGCACAGCACCGGGCAATTTTTCGGGTCCAAGCACCAGCAGAGCTACGACAAACACAACCAATAGCTCGATGAAACTGATATCGAACATTGTTGTTATTTGTCCTGTGTTTTCTCGGTGCGAGCGCTAATGCTGACACCGTCACTGTCGTCAGCTAACTGATCAGGATCATTTTTGCCGTCTTTGTCGTCATCTTTCACCGCCTGTTTGAAACCTTTCAAGGCTCCACCGAGGTCACTGCCCAGAGTGCGAAGTTTTTTAGTGCCAAACAGCAGCACAATGATTAATGCGATGATAAGTAACTGCCAGATACTGATGCCGCCGATTCCCATATTTCCTCCGAATGCCTGATACCTGCATGATTCAGGCTGAAAATTAGTTATTTTGCTGTTCTGGATGCCTTTTCGGCGAGTCCGGACATGTTAAAACGCTTTCTGAGTTCTTCCAATACCAGTTCGTGGCTAAGCCCGAGATGACTGAGCATCACCATGGTGTGAAACCATAAGTCAGCGGTCTCGCTGATGACAGTCTGAACATCAGCGCCACCTTCCACGTCACGCGCGGCTAAAATGGTTTCTACCGCTTCTTCACCCACTTTTTCAAGAATTTTGTTCAGACCCTTCTGATGCAGGCTGGCCACATAGGAGCTGCTCGCTTCAGCCTGTTTTCGCGCTTCCAGCAACAATGCCAGTTGTTGAAGCACGTGATGTGTTGATTCTGTTGCGTTTGTCATGGGTTACTGACTTCTTTCTTTGGTTCTTAATGGCCAGGATTTTTATATATGTCGGCCGGATCTTTAATCACGGCATCTGTCACTGCCCAGCTGATGCTGTCTTTGCCCCCAGACAGCTGCTGATAAAAACAGCTTACTCTGCCTGTGTGACAGGCGATGCCACCTGTCTGCTCGACCAGATAACACACCGTATCGCCATCGCAGTCGAGAAGGATCCGATGGATGCGTTGCACGTTACCGGACTCCTCGCCTTTGCGCCAGATTTTCTGCCGTGAGCGTGACCAGTACACGGCCCGCCCCTCGGCCTGAGTCAGCGCCAGGGCTTCGCGATTAATCCATGCGTGTGTTAACAAGCGGAGGCTGTGCACGTCCTGAGTTACCACCGGCACCAGTCCTTCATTGTTCCATTTGACCTGATCCAACCAGTCGGTATTACTCATGTGTTCAGTATGCTCTTTCACGATGTGAAATACAAAAAGCTGCTGGCCGCGGTGATCAACAGAATAGCAAGCAGCAGTCGTCGCTGCTGTTTGCGGTGACGTTTGTCCCGCAGCCCTTGCTGTAACAGTGCTGCCTGCAGCGTGTTATTAATGTCTTGTAATTGCTGGTGCTGATTAAGGCTGTTGAGCACCAATTGTGGCAACTGTGGAAACTGCTCAACCCAATCCGGAACATTATCCTTCAGAGCCTTCCACAGATAGGAGGGCTGCATGCGGCGCCGGCTCCAGTTTTCCAGAAACGGCAAGGCAGTCTGCCACAGATCCAATTCAGGATATAGCTGGCGGCCCAGGCCTTCAACGTTCAGCAAGGTCTTCTGCAGCAGCACTAGTGATGGTTGGACTTCCATATTAAAGCGCCCGGCAGTGCGGAACAGTTGCACCAGCAGATACCCAAAGGAGATGTCCTTGAGAGGCTTTTCGAAGATGGGTTCACAGACAGTGCGCATGGCCGCCTCAAATTCGACCACGTTGGTGGTTTTGGGTACCCACCCGCATTCAATATGCAGCTCAGCCACTTTGCGGTAATCGCGTTTGAAAATTGCAAGCAGGTTGCGCGCCAGATACTGTTGGTCGTCGCGGCTCAATGAGCCGATGATGGCGCAGTCGATAGCAATGTACTGAGGAAATTGCGGATTGGATGGATCCACAAAAATATTGCCAGGATGCATGTCAGCATGAAAAAAACTGTGTTCAAACACTTGTGTAAAAAAGATGCCGACGCCGGTCTCGGCCAACTGTTTCAGATTGACGCCATGCGCGTTCAGTGCAGCAATGTCGGACACCGGGATGCCGCGAATACGTTCGGTCACCAGCATTCCATCGCGCGTAACATCCCAGTAGACCTTGGGGACATACAGTTTGGGTGAGTTCTCAAAATTGCGGCGCAGCAAAGTAGTGTTGGCGCCTTCGGAGAGCAGATTCAACTCGCCGAGAATAATGTGTTCGTAATCGTTGATGACTTCGCGAGGTTTCAGGCGTCGGCCATCGGGCAGATAACGTTCGACCATCCGCGCTAGCCACTTGAGCACTTTGATGTCTTCGCGGATGGTGACCTCAATGCCGGGTCGCAGGATTTTGATGACCACTTCTTCGCCGCTGATCAGATGTGCTTCATGCACCTGAGCAATCGAGGCCGATGCCAGCGATTGTGCTTTGATGTCACGGAAGCTTTGTTGCCAGGGCATCCCCAGCGCTTTTTCGACCACGTCAAACACCGA
>CANHAR010000177.1 GCA_947458495.1 Gammaproteobacteria bacterium
CGAGACCAGAATCCGAATCGCGTTTTGGATCTGCATTTCCGTCTTAAAGGTAAAATTGTTGATGAGCTTGAATGGGCTTTCTGGAAGGATTGGGCATATTGCAAAGACGAACATGACGCACCCGAGTTTATTGGCACCAACCGCTTACAAATTCAATCTGATATCTGGGCTCGCCTGATTCTGGACGGGCCTAACAAAGACATCGACAAGCTGAATTATCTTATGATCAGTGTTATATCAGCGGCTAAGCATCAGGTGCTGATCATGACACCCTATTTTCTGCCCATGCTAGACATGATTGGCGTGCTGATTGCAGCTCATCTGCGGGGCGTAAAGGTCTGTATTCTGGTCCCCGGCCACAACAACATAAAACCTGTGCATTGGGCGATGCAAAACTCCATGCGCCAACTTCTCGAGGCCGGCATTGAGATCAAGCTGCAGCCGGCTCCGTTTGTGCACTCAAAAATATTACTGATCGACAACCAGTATTCACTCATTGGTTCAGCCAATATCGATCAGCGCAGCCTGCGGCTGAACTATGAATTAGGCGTTGAAATTTTTTCTGCCAGTGTGAATACGGCTCTTCAACAGTACTTTAATGAACGCGAAGTGAAGTGCACACCTGTCACTCTGGAACAGATCGAGCAGCGTTCACTACCGGTGAAAATCAGAGATTCGATAGCGTGGCTTTTTTCACCGTATCTGTGAATCCTTCAGGTTTGATAATCAGCACATCCTGATCAACAAGATCGAGCAGCTTTTCTGCCGTACTGCCCACGAGAAAACGGTCAAGAGCTGAGCGTGAAACCGCTCCCATGACCAACACACTGGCGTTAGTTTCCGCAAGAAATGCCGGTAATGATTCCGTGACTTCCCTTTCATCGAGTCGCAGTTTAGACGGCGTTATGCCGAACTTGCCAAGCAACGCAGCGGTCTTTTCACGGTAGGCATCAATATCGGGGCGAAGCGCGTACAGACCGGACACCGGTGGCTGAAAACAGGAATGAAACAGAAATACCTCTCCCTGTGTTGACCCTGCCAGCAACTGCCCGGCCGCCGTCAGCTGTTGATCAAGATCGGCAGGTTTGTCATTGGCATGATCCGGGTCAACCGCTACCACAAAGGCAGGATGCGGTGGCCAGGGTCTGTCTTTGACCAGCAACACCGGGCAAGGGCAGAAACGAAGCAATTGCCAGTCCTGATGAGACAACAACAATCGTGATATTTTTTCGTGATGACGAGTGCTTTGCACCAGAAGATCAGGCTTGCTCGACAACACTTTGTGAATAATCTGGCGATAGGGCGGATTTCCCCACAACGCATCAACAGTGACAGCAAAACCTTGCTGGCGAATAACGGTTGCCATGTCGTCAAGCAACTGGCGGTTGCGGTTCAAATGTTCTTGTCGCAGGATTGCAGCCTGAGGTGGATCAAAGTAGAACCCATCTTCCAGATAACTGCTGTGGTCACAAATCAGTAGATCCAGAGCAGCACCGGTGGCACGCGCCAGACGCAGGGACTTATCGAGCGCAAGCTGCGAATCCTGGCCGGGCTCAATAACAACCAGTATCTTTTTGACAGATATCATGGGGATCTCCTTCCATTTCTGTGTGTTGAAATACACTGCATTGGCAATCTACGACCTTGGCAGGGTCGAGCTCTGCGCTTCTCATTTAACAGGTACTCGGTTAGACTGCAATTGATCAATGACAACTATTTTTGAATTAAATGATAGAAATTTGATCAGGAGGACCATGTGATGAGCTATAAAAATCTCTTAGTGGCCGTCGATCTTTCTAATGAATCTGACAGAATCATCGAACGCGCGATCGAGCTTGCCAACAATCAAACCGACCGAATAACGCTGGTACACGTGGTGGAACCCGTGGCTGCTGCTTACCCGATTGATGCTTACGCAATAAACCTGACCCGGTTACAGGAAGAGTCGATGACTATCGCTGCGCAGCGACTTGCGAGCATCGCCGGGAAACATGGCATTCAGAGCAATCGTCAAATGGTATTGGCCGGCGCTGCAGCAACTGAAGTTCGCAGTATGGCAGAGGACATTCAGGCCGACCTGATTGTCATCGGCAGCCACGGTACAACGGGATGGAAGTTATTGTTGGGCTCTACAGCCAACAAAGTTTTGCACGGCGCCCCCTGCGATATCATGACCGTACGTGTCGGGAAACTTCGCTAAGTCAGATTGCACACACAGACGAGCAAAAGAGCCATTATGTCTAATCAATCCATGAACGGTTTTATTGGAATCACCAGCAAGCAACCAGCATCGGTGCCATTGGCAAGTTCAGGCACAAAGTCCGCCAGCAGACCCTGCCCGCATAATCCTGGTATCAGTTGCAGCAACTGTCGCCTGAGTGATCTGTGTCTGCCGATTTCGCTTAACAAAAGCGAGATTGTGCAACTTGACGAAATTATCGAGCGTAATCGTCCGCTACGAAAAGGCGAACACATTTACCGTCAGCGCGATGAATTCCGCTGTGTGTTTGCGGTACGTAGCGGCAGCTTCAAATCCTATGTCTTGGGTGCTGATGGCCAAAGCCGCGTCACCGGCTTTTTTATGCCCGGCGAAATTATTGGTATGGATGGTATCGGCAGTCGCATTCATGGAGTGTCTACGATGGCGCTCGAGCACTCGTCGATCTGCGAAATACCGTTCGCTCAGCTCGAGCGCCTGAGTCATCAGCTGCCCAATTTGCAAAGCCGTTTTTTTGCCATCATGAGTAACGAAATTGTCAAAGACCAACAGATTCATACCTTGCTGAGCAGCTACACCGCGGAACAGCGCCTTGCTTCATTCCTGCTGAGCCTGTCAGCACGTTATGCACGCTGCCAGTTGTCAGCGGAACGTTTTATCCTGCACATGACACGCAGTGATATTGGTGAATACCTGGGGCTGACGCTGGAAACCGTCAGCCGCGTTTTTTCATCGCTGCAAAAGAAAGAGCTGGTATTGGTCAAGAACCGGGAAATCGAAATCAAAGAAATGGCAAAGTTAAAAGCCATTCTTGGTGAGTAAACCAGGTGAGTAACCCAGGTGAATAACCCACGCAACTTGAATCCCGGTCCCGTTACAAGACATTGACCGGGATCTTGAAGTACACAGTGCCGTTATCCTCTGCTGGCGGCATTTGACCGGCCCTGATGTTCAACTGAATTGACGGCAGAATCAGCCGCGGCATCTCCAGAGTTTTGTCTCTGGCTTCGCGCATTGCAACAAACTGCTGTTCCGTCACACCATCATGCACGTGAATATTGTGCTTTTTCTGCTCAGCTACCGTTGTCAGGTAGGCGTGCTCTCGCTTGTCTCCCGGATAATCGTGACACATAAACAAGCGTGTATCTTCCGGCATGCTCAGCAGCGTCTGAATGGAGTGATACAAAGTGTGTGCGTTACCACCCGGAAAATCGCAGCGGGCCGTGCCAACATCCGGCATAAAAAGCGTGTCGCCGACAAACACGGCATCACCGATTCTCCATGACATATCCGCCGGCGTGTGACCGGGTGTGTAGATGACTTCAGCATCGATGTCACCGATGTTGAATGTTTCACCCTCGGCAAACAATTTATCAAACTGACTGCCGTCGACCAGAAACTGTTTTTCCAGATTAAAGACGTTTTTAAAGATCTCCTGCACCGCAGAAATTTTTTCACCAATCGCAATCTTTCCGCCCACCTGCTCACGCACAAAGGGCGCTGCTGACAAATGATCGGCGTGGGCATGTGTCTCCAGCACCCAGTCAACGGTCAGATTGTGTGTGCGGACAAAATCGATGACACGCTGCGCCCCATCGGTGCGGGTGCGACCGGATTTGGGATCATAATCCAGTACTGGATCAATCACGGCAGCATGACCCCCGATATGATCGTAAACGACATAGGTGAACGTCTCGGAGTCCCGATCAAGAAAGGCTTCTACTTGTGGTCTTTTCATCATATTTCTCCTGTTGAATAGGTTTGGCATGCAGTTAGGTCTGACACTATTTTCATATCAGGCAGATAATTTACTTGAATACATTATATTTATGTATATATTATTTATATCTTAACCATAACCCACACAAGCATGTCAAACACTGAATACAGGAGCGTACATGGAGCCAACATCCAATGCCTTGATCGCTGTCAGTAATAAGGCAATAAAGCAGGCCGACATAGACATCAGCCAGATGCGCACTAACGCCGCAGATGCCGTCAATCTGTTGCGCACGCTGGCGCATGAAGACCGCTTGCTGCTGCTATGCCAGTTAAGCCAGCTAGAGATGTGTGTCAGTGAACTGGAAAGCGGTCTGGATATTCGTCAACCCAGCCTTTCCCAGCAACTTGGCGTGCTGCGCCGCGAAGGCCTGGTAGATACCCGGCGCGAAGGCAAACATATCTTCTATCGTGTCAGCCCTGGGCCAGCGCTGACCATCCTCCATCAACTTCATGACATTTTCTGCCAACAGGAGATCAAGCAATGACTATCGACTGGACAAGTTTTACACCGTGGGCATCGTTATCGGGCGGGATGCTGATTGGCGTCGCTGCCGCCATGTTCATCCTGCTCAATGGCCGGATAGCGGGTATTTCCGGGATTCTGGGGGGATTATTGATACCCAAAAAGGGTGATGTAGGGTGGCGGGCATTATTTGTTGCCGGCATGGTGCTGGCGCCAACCGCCTGGTTGCCGACCGGGCCACTGCCCGAGATGCAGATTGATGCAGGATATCCGCTGCTGATCATTGCCGGCCTGATTGTTGGCATCAGCACCCGTTATGGCTCGGGCTGCACCAGTGGACATGGCGTTTGTGGTATCTCACGGCTGTCACCCCGATCAATCGTCGCCACACTGGCCTTTATGTTTACCGGTTTTGTGACGGTTTACATCATGCGCCAAGTGTTCGGACTCTGAGGATAAACATCATGAATAAACACTTTGTATCTGCATTTGTTACCGGTTTGATTTTTGGCATTGGCCTGCTGGTTTCCGGAATGGCTAACCCGGACAAGGTTCTGTCATTTCTGGATATCACAGGCAACTGGGATCCGTCGCTGATGCTGGTGATGGGAGGCGCTATTGCGGTTGGCGTCGTGGCGTTTACGTTGATCAAAGGCCGCACGCACTCGTTGTGGGGAGAACCCTTGCGCCTGCCTACCCGGCAAGACCTGGATAGTCGTTTGATCATGGGCAGCCTGGGGTTTGGAATAGGCTGGGGTCTGGCTGGTTTTTGTCCTGGCCCGGCGCTGGTGGCTTTTGGAACCGGCGCACCCAAAGCCATCGTGTTTGTGGTGGCTATGGTGGCCGGCATGGCGATGTACGAGCTGATCGAAAAATCCCGCAACAAAACGATCAGTTAAGCAGATTGGCCGGCGAATACTGATCCGTGAGTACGCGGGTATCCACATCCCAGTCCGGCCTTGTGCTGAGCTGGGCCGGATACTCCAGCAGGTTGATGCCGTAAGGCTGTAAACGGTCAAACAGTTGACGCGCCGGCGCATTTAAAGAGGCGGTGGACGGCAGGGCCTGCTTTTTTGCCAGAATGATGCGATTGCCGCTGCCGGCGGTTTTGAAATTAAAAAACTCGCCGAACACCGCCCGGTAGGTTACTGACTCATAGTCGTACAAACGGCTGGATGCAAACGTGTTGGCAACCAGCACGCCGTCTGGCGTGAGAATCTGGCTGACCTCCTGCAGAAACTCCTGCGTCAACATATGTTCGGGAATGTATTCACCGGAAAACGCATCCAGCACGATGTAGTCATATTGTTCTCCACGAAGTCCGGCACGCTTGATAAACACGCGGGCATCAACGACATGATTGACCAACTGCTCATCTTCAACAAAGTTGAAATACGCTTTGGCCACCGTCAACACCGCCGGGTCTACCTCTAACACATCGATCCGCGCGTCGGGGAACAGTTCGCGCATTACCATCGGGATAGTCCCGCCACCCAAACCTGCCACCAGAATGCGCTGAGGGTCCGGGTTAAGCAGCAGACCGGCAAAACTCATTCGCGTGTAGTTAAAGACCAGCCGCTTCGGATCACGCAGATCAATACACGTCTGATTCATATCGCCGCGATGCACGTTAAACAACATGCAGCGTTGATTATTAAACTCAGTCACAACCACGTCCCGGTACTGAGACCGTTCTTCGTGAATGATGGTGCGCTGCGCGACCGCCCGGTTATCCAGTCCGAACCAGAGCAC
>CANHAR010000178.1 GCA_947458495.1 Gammaproteobacteria bacterium
TACCTGCGATAACACGGAGGATAAACCATGAAGATGCATGCTGCTATCGAGTGTTGCATACTGCGAGCATCTTTGTGTGTTGACGTCTCAATCTGGAATAATTTTGTGAACAAATTGCTGCTTAAAGTTTTTACCTGGCGTGCACTGATTGCTGTGCTCGCTCCGGTGGTGTTTTCCCTGTTGATGGTACTTCTGATGCCCTCAATGGCGTATGCCATTTCCTTGTTGTTCTTTTTATTGCTGGTCACGGTGTTTGCCACGCGCGCGGATCTCACCAGTGCAATTATGTGTGGTCTGATCAGCGCCCTGTGTTTTAACTATTTTTTTACTGAGCCCCGTTATAGTTTGGTGATGATGGAGTTGTACGACGTTCTTACCGCGCTGGTTTTCCTGTCAGTGTCAATCTTGATCGGTCATCAGACTGATCTGCTGCGAAGGCGTATCGATACTCAAGCAGGTATCGAGCGTGAGTTGGTACGTGCGCGCGCGGATAAAGAACGAGAGTTGCTGCGCTCGGCGTTGACTTCGTCCTTGTCTCATGACCTCAAAACGCCATTGGCAACTATGATTGGCGCGGGTTCCAGTTTATTGGATTTACGCAAGGATCTTTGCGAACAGGACCAGATTGACCTGACAAAGTCCATACTCGAAGAAGCCAGGCGTCTGGAGAAATACATTCAGAACTTGTTGGATATGACACGCCTTGGGTATGGAGATTTGCCTATAGATCGACAATCCATCAACTTATCCGACATTATTCACGTGGTAAAAAAGCGGATTATGCGCGCGTGGCCCGATACGCGTCTTGAGATTGGGGTGCCTGATACCTTAGCGCGGCTTACCGTGCATCCGGCGTTGCTGGAGCAGGCCATTTTTAATCTGGTCGATAATGCAGTTAAGTTCAACACGCCCGGTGAAGCAGTAACAGTCAACGCGCGGCAGACAGAAAATGCCATCGTCATTGATATTGTTGATCATGGTCCCGGTATTCCATTGGATGATCGCGAAACCGCGTTTGATTTTTTTGAGACCCTGGGGAGGGGAGATCAGCATCAGGCTGGGGAAGGATTGGGACTGGCCATCGCCAAAGGCATGATTGGCGCCCACGGAGGTAAGTTGATGATCCTTGATACCTTGAGTGGCGAATCCGGGACCTGTATGAGAATAGAACTGCCCTTAGTGCAGAACACATGATGGAACAGCAGAAGCGTTATGGCCAGAATACTGATAATTGATGACGAACCACAAATTGTAAAATTCCTCAGCATAAGCTTGGGATCTCAAGGTTATGACGTGGTGTCTGCCTTAAACGGTCACGATGGCATTGCTCAGGCTGGACTCTCGCTGCCCGATCTCATCATTCTGGATCTGGGGTTGCCTGATATGGATGGACAGCATGTTTTACGCCGCATCAGGGAGTTTTCTGCAGTACCTGTCATTATGTTATCAGTCCGCAGCAAGGAATCTGATAAGGTTGCCGCGCTTGACAGTGGCGCCAACGACTATGTGGTAAAGCCCTTTGGAGTACTTGAGTTGTTGGCAAGGATCCGTCGACTTTTGCAGTCCTCGGCTATTGGAGCTGCCCAAACATTTACATCCAAAGGTCTGGTCATTGACTATCGCAATCGACATGTCACATTAAACGGCACAGATATCAGGCTTTCAAAAAAAGAATATGCGCTGTTACGATGTCTGACAGAACATGCCGGGCAACTGCTGACCCAATCCTGGTTGGGTCAACAAATCTGGGGTGTCGCCTATGATGAGCAATCACACTATCTGCGTATTCTGGTGGCCAGGTTAAGAGCGCGCCTCTTTGATGATGCCAGCAACCCTGTCTTTATTGAGACCGAGCCTGGTGTTGGATATCGATTTATGGATGCTTGATCGCCTCAGCCTGTGGTGATCTCTCCGCCAGCATAACGCAGAGGGCTCTGGCTGCGCCCTGCCAAAGCCCCAAACAGCACTACTGGTGATACCTTGCCAATCATCATGACCACAATGATCAGTATTTTTGCTGGCGAGCCCAAAGAGCCGGTGATACCTAATGACAGACCGACTGTCCCCAACGCTGACACGGTTTCAAAGATGAGCGCCAAAGGGTCTTGCCCTGGTTCAAGCGCAAGCATCATCAAACTGATAACCGAAAGCAGCGCGAGTGTCAGTATCAAAATGCCCGATGCGCGTAGCAGATTCTCAACCTGCAAGGTCCTGCCCAGTAATCGCGTTGTCTGCCGTCCTTGCAAGGCTGCGGTCAGGCCGGCCACCAGCAGCACAAAGGTCGTCAGGCGCAGGCCGCCAGCAGTTGAGCCGGGACCAGCGCCAATCACCATATTGATCATCATAAACACGTGGCTGGCGCTACTCATTGATGCGATATCGATAGAATTTAATCCAGCCGTGCGTGTGGTAGCGGCCTGAAAAAAGGCATGGCCCAAACGCTCCCACCCTTGTCCCAAGCTTGGATTCCCTGCTTCGAACAAGAGCAGCAACAGGGTGCCCAAACTCAGCAAAACGATGGATCCGTAGATCATAATGCGGGTATGAACACTCAGGCGAGTGCCTTGGGCTATTTCATAAATGACCGTAAAGCCGATGCCTCCAAGAATGAATCCCAGTGCATGGATGATCAGCATGTATTGACCACCTGCCGCGGTCATCAGTGAATCTGGAAACAGCGAAAATCCGGCATTGTTAAAAGTGGAGACCGCATGAAAGGCAGATTTCCCAAGACCCTCAATCCATCCGTAGGCAGGAATCCAGACAACGGCCAAGGCCAGAGTCAGAAAACTTAACAGGACCAAAGAAAAAACAATTACGAAGCGAATCAAGGTAAACAGGGATAGTCCATCATTTATCTGGACAGTGACACCCAGCGCTGATTGGCGACGAAGTGATACAAAGTTTTCTTTACCCAGTAACGCAATAGTCCCGATCAGCATGTACCCCAATCCGCCAGCTTGTATCAGCAAAGCAATAATTGTTTGTCCCAGCCAGGTATAGTGGGTCCCGGTATCCAGAGTTGTCAGTCCGGTAACGGTAATCGCCGAGACAGCTGTAAACAGCACATCCAGCACCGGCATGTCTTGCTGGCGTGAGATGGGCAACATCAGCAGGGCTGTCCCGAGCAATGCGCCACTGACAAAAAATTTCAACAGCACACCACCCGCAGAACGCCAAAAGCTTTGGTGACTTACGACGTGAGTAATGGCCATGTGAATCCTTCACGCGTTTTTGTATCTGCGCCATTGCTTAATAATAGAACGCTGTCGCCGGGGTACAGGCAGACTGGTACGTCAGTTGCCGGGCGATAAACTTTATCTTGCTTGTGGCTGATAGCCACCAATTGGTGACCTTGCCGCCAAATTGAAGTCAGGAAGTCATTTTTGTCTACGCGCTGCATGATTTTTACTTCAGCGAGGTATTGAAATTCGCCGAGCAACATCTGTTGCGACATGTCCGGAAAGCGCAGTGTCAGGCTGGCGCGTTTTGCCATTTCCTCTTCGGGGCTGATGATGCGCTGCACCCCCAGTCGTTTCATAAGTGATGCATGATATTTATCTTGTACTTTGCACCACAGATCTGGAACACCGACTTCCTGCAAATGAATCACGGTCATCATACTGTTTTTGATATCGCTGCCGATGGCAACCACAACGGTAACAAACTGACGCCAGTCAATCGCAGCAATTGCTTTAGGATTGGTGCTGTCTGCAATTATTGCTTCGCTGACATGGTCAGCAATTTCGTTTACTTTGCCTTCGCTGATATCCATGGCCAGCACCTCCATGCCATTGGATTGTGCTTCCAGTGCCATTGTGGCGCCAAAGCGTCCCAGACCTATAACGGCGATCCGACGTTTGTTCATGTGGCGGTTACTTTCCTGATCTGCAAATTTGAAGACAGCAGACTACGTCAGTCAGGTATAAGGAATCTGCTGTAAATGGGGTGTTCTCCGTAACAAAGGTGTAAAATTTTTCTGTTGAAAATCCCATCACAAACAATTGTGATCGGAAGCATTGTGGTATTTTGATGAGCTCAATCCTGATACCAATGATTGGAGAATGTTGACAGGTGAATTGGGACAAAAGCTCGCCGTTTGTGGTAGCCATCAAGGTCGACAGCAGTGACATCGATGAGTTGGACCACGTCAACAACGCCGCCTACGTGCGCTGGCTGGAACGTTGTGCCTGGCGGCACTCCGAGTCATTGGGACTGGGCGTTGCTGAATACAAAACGCTGGACCGAGCCATGGTGGTGTTACGCCATGAAATAGATTATCTGGCAGCCGCCTATTTGCACGATGAGGTGATGGTAGCAACGTGGATCGTCGCCTCGGACAACAAGCTGCGTCTTACGCGGCACTTTCAGATTTTGCGCCCCAGTGATCAGACAACCTTGTTGCGCGCGCGCAGCAATTTTGTGTGTATTGAACTTACTAGCGGCAAGGCCCGACGCATGCCTGACGTTTTTATAGAAACCTATGGCAAGGCAATAACAATAAGTTAGCCAGGAAGTGATTATGCGAGAACGCGCCAGATAAACCGGAGCCTTCTGGTGGTCTTATAAGATCGAGACTTTTGTTTTTTTATCAAATAATTTTTGTGATGTTTTGTGAGAGTACTGATGAAATTTTCTGCAGCGATGGTCACCGCTTTGTTGTCTTTATTGTTAGCCGTTCAGGGTTACGCTCAGGACGCCACCCAGTCGGGAAACACCGGTCGCCCCGGCCGTCTGGATCTGCTGACCCTCGAACAGAAAGTGGCCAATGGTCAATCCTTCCACACACATCAGTCCGAAGCAGTGGAGCCGTTCCGTATTCTGGGGAACATCTACTACGTTGGTGCCAGCAATCTGGCTTCCTACCTTATTACCTCACCTGAAGGACATTTTTTGTTGGATACCGGTGTGCAGGGCATGACTGACGACATCAAACGCAATGTCGAGGCATTGGGTTTTAGGATGAGTGATATCAAGATCATTTTGTCGAGTCATGCGCACTTTGATCATATTCAGGGCCACGCCATTATGCAGCGCATGACAGGCGCGCAGGTGTTTGCGCTGGAGGCTGATGCCGATGCACTGGAAGCAGGTAAAGATTTATCGCCTTTGGGTTTTGAAGGCTGGGAGCCTGTAAAAGTAGACAGGCGCTTGCAGGATGGCGAGTCAATCAATCTGGGCGAGGTGACTCTAACACCGACCTGGGCACCCGGACATTCACCTGGCTGTACCACTTGGAGTATGGATACGCAGGACTCCGGGGAAATCCTGCGCGTGGTATTTTTTGGTTGCAACGGGCCCAACGATGGCGTGCAGCTGATCAACAATCCGCGCTTCCCGACGCTGGTGGAGGATGCGTTGTTTGGCTTCGATAACATGGCAAAACTGCATGCCGATATCTACCTGACGGGTCACCCACAGGCGCCATTTGAAGGTATTGAACACTTGATGCGTGTTCAGGTCAGGCCGCATCCTTTGTTGAATCAGCAACCCTGGGCGGAATTTATTGCCGCAAGAAAGCAGGATTTTGAAGCCCGGGTGCAAGCCGAGCAGGATTCACTGCGGCAATAAGTTAACGCTCAATACTGTTTGCAGAAAGAATCCTCGCTGCTGAACACATACTGTCGGCTAACGACATCTTGTCAGCTAAAAACATCGGGCATGTCGCTGGATACTTTGGCAGCAAACTCCGGGTCGCGTTTCTCCAGAAATGCTTTTACGCCTTCTTTGCCGTCACGCTGGCTGGTGTAAAACACCGCCAGAGACTCCACTTTATGAGCGTCAACCGGGTGAGGAAGTGCAGGGTTCTGCAGCATCATCTGTCTTGCCAGAGCAATCGCAACCGGTGAGCGATGTTGGATATAACTGTGTGCCAGTTTGCGAGCTTGTGCCATCAGCTGATCCGCTGGAAACGCCGCTTTCGCGAGGCCTTTGGATACAGCGTCAGCACTACTGATCAACTCGCAGGTATACACCCAATCCAACGCCTGTGAAATACCAACCAGTCTCGGCAGGAACCACGTGGAACAGGCTTCCGGCACAATCCCGATCTTGCCAAATACAAAACCCATGCGCGCATTGTCTGACAACAGGCGCACGTCCATGGCCAAAGTCATGGTGGCACCCACACCCACAGCAACCCCATTGATGGCGCCAATCACCGGTTTGTTGCACGTATA
>CANHAR010000179.1 GCA_947458495.1 Gammaproteobacteria bacterium
ACTGGGCACGCCCAGCACCGGCCCTGCGATCATGGTGTTCGCGCTCTGATGAGCTCGCTGTCCAGCACCATCAGGCGATGGTGCCGGCGCTGCCACGAGCCAGCCATATCTTGCAATATCCCCTTAAAAAACATCAAGTTGTGGTTTGATTAAGTTACTCCCGCCGCGTTGTTCATATCCGCTTCATCGAAGCGGGTGGTTGCTACAATTCTTTACATTTTTTCTATCAATTTTTTGATTACAATTCAAATTATTGTCACAGAACACTTCGGAAAGCCGAAGCCTGTCGATATAGATCTACCCCTAGCTTTCTGTCCTGTCGTCGCTAGCTAGCGTCCTTATCCATTGAGCCTTAATCCTTAAACCTTGATTCGGTACTAGCCACTATGAGTAAGCCATTTCGTCGAAAAGCCAACCATCTTCGTATTGCCATCGCCGCGGTGACGTCGGGCGCTTTACTGATGGGAGCGACTGCCTCCAATTACGTTTACGCCCAACCGGTCCCCGATGCATCCGCCGATGTTGAGGAAATTGTCGTCTTAGGCTCCAGAATCCGCCGCTCTACGACCATTGAAAATATTGTTGTCACCGAGGTGACTGCAGAACAGATGGATTCGCGAGCTTTTGTAAATACCATCGAAAGTCTTGAGCAATTGCCATTCGTCAGTGTTGGGGTCAACAATCAAGGCAACAGCACGCAATTTGGTGACAACAATGCCTATGTGAATTTGCTTAACCTGGGATCACAACGCACCGTCACGCTGGTTGATGGGCGACGAATGGTGTCATCAAATCAGGGAACCGTTTTTGTACCGGGCAACGCAACCGGCGCACAAGTCGATCTGAGCATCATCAATCCTTCACTGATAGAGCGCACTGAAGTTCAAACGATCGGTTCCGGTGCGGTTTACGGGCCAGATGCGATTGCAGGGGTGGTCAACGTTCAGTTGGACCGCGATTTTGAAGGGTTGGAAGTCATCACTCAGCTGGGCACAACCGCAGAATCTGACGGTGATCAGCGCCGCCTGTCCATGGCCTGGGGAAGTGAGGCTCTGGATGGACGCGCGCATGTTGTTCTGGGAGCGGAGTATCTTGAAGCTGAGCCTGTTTACTATGGCTCCGGCAGACCCTGGACCAACAACATCAGCACCATCAATAACCCCTACAGCCTCAGCGGTACCGATGGTGTAGCCAACACCGTATTCCAGGATGAGATGATTGGTATAGCCAGTCCCTTGGGTGGACGGCTGGACATGCGGCAGATCAATGCCGGCAATTCGGCAACGTTCTACTTCCCCAGGGCTTGTATCGCGGCTCAAACAGTAAACGTCGCCGGCTGTAACGCGTTTACCGCACAACGAGGTCAGAGCCCCTGGGCTAATGGCCTGGCAGGCGGCCTGAATCCAATGGCGTTTGTGGGCACCTTTGGCCTCACCTCCGGATTCCCCACTGTGCCGGTGCAAGCCGGATCTGCAGACGCGTTTGCTGGATTAACCCGCGTGGCAATACCGCTGACCTTTAATTCTGCGGGCAATCCTGTGCCCTTGGCACTGGGAAATATTTTGCCACCGGATATTGCTTCGCAGTCCGTGGCCATCAATGCAGGAGGTTTTGACTCACGTGACCTGCAGACAATTCAGGCAGGCCAGGATCGTTACGGACTGAATGCCTTTTTCTCATACGAGCTGACAGACTCCATCATTTATGAATCGGACTTTTTGTACTCTGAGATTAACAATGAGCAGCGTGCAGACAATTTTGGATCAAACAGTCCGGCCGGTTCTTTTACATCAGGTAACGCCGGGATACCGATTTACTACAATCAGAATCCTTTTGTCACCAGCGCAACAAAAGCGCAGATAAGCAGCATTATTGCGGCCAACCCTGTCAACCCGTTTGCTTCGCTGGCCGGTCAACCGGTATTTTATTTGCAGCGATCCCTTGCGGATGTAACAGGCTCTAACAGTGCGGCCGGTATCACTAATTTTGAAGGCAACAAGTCAACAACGTTCAGTACCGGCCATACACTGAAACAGGACTTCCAGTTCCTTGACAGAGATCTTTACTGGGAAGCCACGCTAGCCTACGGCCGCAATGAAAGTAAAAATAACGCGTCCAATGACATCCTGGATCTGGAATTTGCCCTGGCAACGGATGTGGTGCTTGATGCCCGCGGCAATCCGGTTTGTCGTCAGCAAACACTGGCTGCCCCAGAGGCGGTCAATGTGCGTAATCCTTTCTTGACCAATTTGAATATCGCCACCGGCATCACTCCCTCTAAAGCGCAGATAGACAGCTGTGTGCCGCTGAATTTGTTTGGCGTTGGCGCAGCGTCTGCCGCAGCAATCAATTACGTGACAGCACAGGCAGATTCAAACAACAAAGCCGAGCAGAAATTTGCCTCTGTGCAACTTGGCGGTAACTTATACACCTTGCCGGCTGGCGATATTCTGTTCAACACAGAGATGCAGTGGCGTCGGGAAGACCTGGCGTTTACGCCAAATCGTGTAGCTGAACTGGGCTTGGCGCGTACAACCATCAGCCAACCAGGCTTGGGTTACGCGGTGTTCCGCGAGGCTGGTGTTGAGGCCAGTATCCCTGTGTTTAATGGCGGATTTGCGTTGCCGTTTGTTGGTGACGTGCATGTCGGTGAGTTGCGTCTGGATACGGCCGTGCGCGTGGTGGATCGCGAGGGAGAAGGCACTCCAAACGGGATAAACAATCCCTTTGTGCAAACCGACACCGGCTCGGCGACAACGTTTAACGTGGGTGGCTTGTGGTCGCCACTGGAGTGGATCAGCTTCCGCGGTAACCGTTCTCGTTCTGTCCGATCGCCGTCCATTGTTGAGACATTAGGTGCTCCACAAACCGGCTTCTCCAGCCTGGGCGGTTCATTCCCCTGCACCGGCAGCAACCGCAATAACGGACCTGCCAGCGGAATCCGTATTACCAATTGCGACGCTTTCGAGAAGTCCCTCGGGCTTCCTGCCGGCACTTTTGCAGGCCTGTTCCCAGCCAACGCTTCGGTACCCGCGGGTGTTGGTGGTAACCCGGCGCTGACCAACGAAGTGGCCTTAAACTGGACGGCCGGATTTGTGATTCAGCCAACATTCATCGAGGGACTGCAGATACAGGCGGACTACCTGAGTGTGAGACTGGATAGCCAGATTGGCCTGACCTTCCTCGGGACTCAGTGTTTTGACCAGCCAGATTTCCCCACCAGCCTGATTGGTGGAGTATCGGCATGTGAAGCGATCACCCTTGGCACGGGCACTGGCCCCGGAGGTTTGACGGCGCCGTTTACCATCCCGACCAAAAATATCATCACCGGCAATCCAATCAAGCCGCCGGCGATCGCAGGTGCACCTGCGCCAGTGCAATCACCTTACACCATTGCCACGGCGCAGTTCAGCAATGCGAATCAGGGCTCGATCCGGCTGCAGGGCGTCAACTCAAGAATCAGCTATCAGTTCAGTCCGCAGGATCTGTTATCACCGCTGGGACTGGGTGACGCATCGCTGGGGCAGATGAGAGTCGATGCTTACATGTATTTCCTCAATAAATTCCAGACCTCTTCGAGCGGCACGTTTGGCGCGGACACTAACAACAACCGTGGCGAGCCAGGCTACGAAAAAGTTCAGGGCCGCATTGATTTGTCGCACAGGCTGGGCAGATTTACCAATCAGTTGCAGTGGTTCTATGCACATAAATCCCAGCCCAACATCGACATCAATCCTACCGCGATCCCTGAGCAGAATGCCGCGTTTTTCAGGCCTGCGTACGATCGGTTCAACTACAACGTATCCTATGAGATTAACGACAACCTGACTGCCCGATTGGTTGTTAACAATCTCTTGAACGATGAGTTGCTACCGCAGTACGGTCTGCCCGGTGATCTGTTAGGCAGAAGTTATGTCGTCAGGCTTGATGCCCGTTTTTGACCGGGTATTTAACTAACTAACCGGGGGGCTCTTGTTGGGCCCCCCGGCTGGTGTTAGTGGGTCATACCCACACCCTGATCCCTCAGTCTTGAACTTGATATTGATAAGCATTGCTTAGCCTGGATCGCTATGTGGTCATGGCGATTGAAACCTACAACCGCTTGCTCGAACTGGAGCTGGCTGCTGCTGTCGCCGAAGCCAAAGCCGATTACGCAGCAGGACGTTACAACACGGACAGCGTGGAGGACCACATCAAGCAGATCTCAGATGCCCGTTAGACTGGTTTTCACTGACAGCGATATTCGTCGCGCCAGGAAATTCCCCAGGCGTCACCCGCAGATATTGCGGCGATACGAAAAAACACTGCAGTTGCTGGAGATGAATTCCCGTCATCCTTCCCTGCAGCTGCATAACCTGGAAGGCGCACTCAGCAGTGTTCGAATAGACCAGAACACAATGACGCAGTATGCCAATTTCATACTTTTGCTTATGAGAGGCAACAACTATGAGCATGCACCGGAAAACCATCACCCTGACTGAGCAACAGGATGACTGGATCAAAACTCAGATTGAAAGCGGCTAGTTAGTGTTTAAGCTAAGCATCACGCCGTTTTCTATCTGGTTCCAGATCAAGAGGTGCGTGTTGTTTGTGTGCTGCATCAGGACATGGATGCTCCTCAAAGGCTTCTGGACCTCGGGTAGAACCCTGCCACCAGCCAGCCATATCCGTGAAAACATTACCACTATGACAAGGGTCTTATGATTAGTCCCAGATTTACTCCAGGGTTTGAATAATCCAACAATGGTTAATGAAATATTCCATGTGACTGGGAGGCGAGATTCACACACCCACGACTTATTCGCGCAAGACGTGAATCGCTCACAGGTAGTAGCCTCACACGTTCTCAGGCTCCTTAGTTCCACAGGGTTACTACCACCTCGACAAAAGGGTCGAGTCTGTGATGATAGAAGTTCGCAGGGACATTTACATGGATGAGAATACACAGATACGGATACCTGGCACCTTTGAGGCAACACAGGAAAAAATCTGTGTTGTTGTTGCAGGCTACTGTGGCGTTTTTGTGTCAATGGGTAGTGCTGATGTTTGAAAGAGTAATGCTTATTTGTACACATGATTCTAAAATCGGGGCACGGTCAACACCATGCTCAACAGGTTTAATCCTCACTCAATTGTTCGGTTGCAAAAGAGGTGGGCACGCCAGCGCGACGAGCTTCCAGAGCGCGATAGATGCGCGCGTTGAGCCTGGCACCGGTCAGCCCGGTGTGCTCCTCAGCGACGCGCGGCTCATCGCCGACACCCAGCTCCGTTGCAAGTGCTGCGCCACTGAGGCCGCGCAAGCCCAGCGCCCACGCCATTGATGGAACGTCGAGCACAAAGTAGTGGAAGAGCTCGCGCCAGGAGCCGTCAACCTGACGAAACAGGTGGTCGAGAAAGGCTGCATCGAACTGGCTGTTAAAGGCGACAAACAGTACCGGGCGCGTACCAGCGACGCGTTGATGGAAACTGCGCAGCTCATCCACCGCGCCCTGCGCGTCGACCGCGCTGAATTCCCGCCAGCGCTCTGCGTCGAAGGCGTTAACCTGTCGCGCGCCATCGCTGATGCGCTCCGGGTGAGCCGGTTGGATGCGCAGATGCAGCGCTTCGAGCTCGCTGCCGTCGAGTTCGGCCATGACCGCCCCAATGTCGATCATCTCGTGCCAGCCAGGCACCAGGCCGGTGGTTTCCACGTCGATGAAGGCCAACAGCCAGGCTTGCGGATCTTCGGCTGGTGACGTAGAGACAAACGGCGCCGTTTCCGTGCTTGTCACAAAGGGCGGCACTGCTGCCAGTGGCGCAACCCACAACAGGCACAGCAGCGGCAAAGCGCGCAATCCGAACGAAGCCATCTAACCATCCTCATGGGAGCCAAACGAGTACAGTAAGAATAAACAGACATCCCCATGCTGTCGACTCTGAATGGGGTGCTCCGGATTTGTTTGACCACTACAGCCAGATACCCGTGAAAAGTTGAAAGTTTTAAGGATCATCTGGAGTCTTTGAATAAAAACCCATCACTGAGACGAAACAGAATACTCTTTCAGAAAGAACAGATCGCA
>CANHAR010000180.1 GCA_947458495.1 Gammaproteobacteria bacterium
GCGGCGAGGACCATCATACCCAGCATGGGCTTTTTGACATTGCCTAGCGGATTTTTGAACATCGTGACGTTTCCTTTTTGTAAGTTATTGTTTTGTGTTTGATGTTGCGTTTGGTTGAGCAGCAATGGCAGCACCCTGTCGACAACGTTAAACAGGCAATTGCCAGATGCCACGAGTGTTCTACCGCGTTTTAAAGGCGGACACCACCACGCACTAAAGACCTGCGATTAACCCGTTTTAATGCATCCAGTTCAAACAGATAGTCGCTGATTGAGGTGATACACAGGTCGTCAAAGTCAATGTCCTGGAAACCTTAACTGAGCCTGCGTGGCATCGTACCACACGAGGATATTTCAACTGGGTTTGCGCAATATCAATAAATAATAACTATTGATACAAGTGTATTAATAACTTTAATGATTGTTGTTGATGTGGTGTACAGTCAGTGGTGAAAGATCGATACACCTTGATCAATACTTATCAGCTCAAAAGACGGAGATCGTTATGGATACAAACAACAGCAGTTCCGCCGGCAAATGCCCGGTTATGCACGGATCCAACACGAAGCTGGGTGGACAGGCCGCTACCAACAAGAGTTGGTGGCCTAATCAGCTCAATCTCGGCATCCTTCATCAACATCAAGCAAAGTCCAATCCCTTGGGTGACAACTTTGACTACGCAGCTGAATTCAAAAAGCTCGACCTGCCTGCTGTCAAAAAAGACATCGAAGCGCTGTTAACCGATTCACAGGACTGGTGGCCAGCCGACTATGGCCACTATGGTCCGTTTATGATCCGCATGGCCTGGCATGCCGCAGGTACTTACCGCACCGGTGATGGCCGTGGTGGTGCGGGTACGGGCAATCAGCGTTTTGCGCCAATCAACAGTTGGCCAGACAATGGCAATCTGGACAAGGCGCGCCGGCTGCTGTGGCCAATCAAGCAAAAGTACGGCAACAAACTCTCGTGGGCTGACCTGTTTGTGCTTACCGGCAATGTGGCGCTGGAGTCCATGGGCTTTAAAACTTTTGGTTTTGCCGGTGGCCGTGCGGATATTTTCCAGCCGGAAGAAGACATTTACTGGGGTGCTGAAGATACGTGGCTGGGCAACAAACGCTACAGCGGAGAGCGAAATCTGGAGAACCCGCTGGCGGCGGTGCAGATGGGGCTGATCTACGTAAACCCGGAAGGTCCGGACGGTAACCCTGATCCTTTGTTGTCAGCAAAAGATGTGCGCGAAACCTTTGCCCGTATGGCCATGAATGATTACGAGACGGTTGCGTTGACCGCTGGCGGACATACTTTTGGCAAGGCGCATGGCGCTGGCGATCCCGCGCATGTCGGGCCGGAGCCCGAAGCGGCTCCCATGGAAAACATGGGTCTGGGCTGGATCAGCAGTTTCAAAAGCGGCAAAGGCCGCGATGCCATTACCAGCGGCATCCATGGAGCATGGAAACCAAATCCAACGAAGTGGGACATGGGCTACTTTGACGTCTTGTTTGGTTATGAATGGACGTTGACCAAAAGCCCTGCCGGGGCACATCAGTGGGTGCCCGTCAATCTGGCTGCAAAGGATCATGCGCCTGACGCTGAAGACTCATCCATCCGCGTAGGCATCATGATGACCACGGCTGATATGGCCATGCGTGAGGACCCTGAGTACCGCAAAATTTCACAGCATTTCCACAAGAATCCTGATGAATTTGCCGATGCGTTTGCGCGTGCCTGGTTCAAACTGACTCACCGCGACATGGGTCCCAAAGCGCGTTACCTCGGCCCGGAAGTCCCCGCAGAAGATCTCATCTGGCAGGATCCGCTACCCGCTGTTGATCATGAGTTGATTGATACCGCGGACATTGCAGATTTAAAAAGCAAAATACTGGCGTCGGGTCTGTCGGTATCTGAGCTTGTGTACACCGCGTGGTCGTCGGCGTCCACGTTCCGTGGTTCTGACAAGCGTGGGGGTGCCAATGGTGCGCGCATCCGTCTTGTCCCACAGAAAGATTGGGATGTGAATCAGCCCACGCAACTGGCTAAAGTGTTGGCAGTGCTGGAGTCCATCCAGCGTGCCTTCAACCATGCGCAAACAGGCAACAAAAAAGTATCCGTGGCTGATCTGATTGTGCTGGGTGGATGTGCGGCCGTTGAACAAGCGGCTGCGGACGCCGGGCAGCCGGTTAGCGTGCCGTTTACGCCGGGCCGCGCCGATACGACTCAGGAATTGACGGATGTAGAGTCGTTTGCGCCGCTCAAGCCCGAAGCCGACGGTTTCCGCAACTACCGACGCGCAGCGTTTACGGTACCAGACGAAGAAATGCTGATTGATAAAGCTCAGCTGCTGCAATTGAGCGCACCGGAAATGGCCGTACTGGTGGGAGGCTTGCGAGTGCTTGGCGCAAACTTCAACAATGCGCAGCATGGTGTGTTCACCCAGACGCCAGGCAAGCTGACTAACGACTTCTTTGTGAATCTGGTTGATCTCAACACGGTGTGGAAGCCGCTTGATGCTGACGCCTATGTGTTTGAGGGGCGTGATCGCAAAAGTGGTGCGGTGAAGTGGACAGGAACACGAGTGGATCTGGTGTTTGGGTCTAACTCACAACTGCGTGCCATCGCAGAGGTCTATGCGCAGGCTGATGCAAAACAAAAATTTGTAAAAGATTTTGTCGCGGCATGGAATAAAGTCATGAATGCAGATAGATTTGACCAGGCCTGATGTGATCCGTTACCTGGTGCAGGCAAAGTCGTCACCGACGCTGGCTGCACCTTGGTAACCACTCTGGTCTGGTATTCATTTGGAGACGTTAACAGGAGATTCTGACCATGGCCAAAGAACAGAAAAGTGTCAAAGAAACCAAGAAAAAACCGCTGCTGACGCCTAAGGAGAAAAAGGCTGCCAAAAAAGAAAAGCAGAACAACAAGAGCTGAGGCCTGACAAACACAGTGCTGTCAGATGACCGCGAGCCTGGACTCATGAATGGTTCAGGTTCGCGTGTTGTTGTCAGGTCCGCGTGTTGTTGTCAGGTCCGCGTGTTGTTGTCAGGTCACAGGCTTGTCATCCGCCTATGGGTCTCAGTCGTAAACACCTCTGTAACGAACTGAATCCACCTCAAGCTGCCGTAGCGAATCCCCTCACATGTTTAATTTTTTTAAGCGCAATCCTCAGCAAGAACTTCAAAAAGCCTATGAAAACAAACTGACCGAGGCCATGCAGGCACAGCGCAACGGCGATATCCGCGCTTACTCAACCTTGCAGGAAGAGGCCGAGGCTATCTACGCAAAGTTAGAGGCGCTGGACAAAGCGTCATAACACTTAAAAACATTCAGCGCTTGCAGGGCTCAATATTGACTCTGCTCAGGTCACCCCTGATGTGCGGCAGTGCCAACAGACGCTTGTCCATTATCCGGTACCATAACCACGGCACATAGGCCAGCAGATACATGCCGTAGTAACCATTGGGCAACTGCGGAATATCCTCGAAGTTGCGCAGACTTTGGTAACGGCGCATCGGATTTGCGTGATGATCGGAGTGACGCTCCATACGGGCTTGCCCAACCTTTGCAGACGTGTCTTTTCGGTATTCCAGCCGCGCATAAAAGTGCCGGGAATTTCCCGCAACATGAAGCTGTAAATAGATTCCCCCATGCGCGCGCTGGCCGGATCTTCGGGTGTCGCAACATCACGGTGATGGCCATCACAACAACCGAGATCATGCTCAGATCCTGTGTGCCAACAAAAACTGCAATGACAATTAACACCAGAAAATGCATGGGTACGGTCGCCCATGTTAGCCAACGATAATAGTGGTCATTCTCGAGCTGCGGAACAATTTCCTCCGGAGGATTATTTTCATCGGGACCAATAAGATGATCGATCACCGGCATCAGGGTGTAATTTACCAGTAGCGGGATAGCCAGCATCCATTCCTGCCCGAAGTTGAAATAGAGCCAGATGCCCAGTAAGGGAAACACCGGCATGAACAGTGACAACATCCACCAATAGCGCTTTTTGTCCGTGTATTGAATGAGGCCTTTTTGTGGGTGATCCAGACTATAGGTTTTATTCATGTTCAGTGTCCGATGCGGCAGTTATTGCAACAGTAGCAGGAATGATTGCGTCCTATCGTTCTATTTATGGCATAGGCACCCGGTCGGTGGCAAACGCAATACCTGAACCTTCAACCTGATATTGGCGGCGCTCCTGAAAACGTCGCTGCGACTCTGGGTCAATCTCAAAATTCCGGCTGTTCTGCCAGCCTGCAAAGTCTGGATACCAGAAGATACGATTCAGTCGGGCGACGCCGTCTTGTTCCGGAATTTCCCGAAACAGGCCAACAACCTTGACCCCAAAAGCCGGTTCAAAGGTAACCCAGGCCTCGCGGCTGAGACGAAATACGTCATCGACATTCTCCGCCTTGTAAAACTCGTCGCGGTGCACATAAAAACCTGAGTCGGTAGGAACGTTGAGGCCGTCAGTCAGATAAAGCGGGGTATACACTCTGGTGGATACACTGCTGACACCGCTGAGGCTGCGCAACACGGTTTCCACGCTGGATACCCGATCAGCGGCCGGTTGATCCCAGGCCAGCATCAGAATGACCTGATTGGAATCAAGTCCGGCAAACGGGGCATCGTCGGGTTTGTCCACCGGGCTCCAGAGTGCAAACGGTGTGGCATCTGCCAGCAGCGTTGAGGACACGACCAGGTTCTTGATGTCAGCCACTAGTGACAGGTTTTCTGCATCGGATTCAATAATGGAGTAGGTAAACTGGTGCTGCAGAGGGTTGGTCGTTGTTGATTGTGCGGCGAGTTGGCCATGCGCTGGGCCGAACAGTGTGACGATCAGGAGAATTAGTTTTTTCATGATTATTTAGTCCTGTTGGGTTCGGTAGTAGTCTAACAAAACCAAACACTTTTAAAGTGAATGTATTAGCACTTCCAACATCCAGGCTGATAATTTTCATGTCATTGATGGACAAGGTCACATGCTTGAAAAGACAACCGTCAGAAGTATTGTTGATGAATTTTTTGTGAACGCAGCCCTAACATCTGCTTGACATCGTCAGTAGGCAAGGCAGATACTCCGCCCGACATTAAGAGAGGGCTGACGCCCCGCCAACCTGCAGCTGTGCAAGGTGGTACCCCGAAAGGGAATGTGGCCGTAAGGCAACAACAGCGTCAGCCTCCATTGGATAACCAACTGGGGGTTTTTTTATGCTTAAAAATATCTTATCGATTAAATCTCATCCTGACTTTTTTGGCGGCAAAAAGGCGCGTACGCGACAACGCGTATTTGATCTTGGAGAGCATTGGTATTCCGGTATGCCAGGTTGTGATTGGCGCACAAATTACTGGGTAAAAAGGATCGAAAAAGGGAAACGTTGGGAACTGTATTCTTCAACCGAGGATTCTCTGAGATCACGACAGTATGCTGGAACGTTTACACCAACAGAACTGCGTGAGGAGTTTAACGCTGTTGGTTTTGAACTTGATGAAGAGGTATGGCAATCAATAGGCTTAGGCCTCAAGGCTGACGTTATTGACATAACAGACCCGGAGGCGGCGTATGGCTAAAGGTACATGGCGATTAGCTGATGACCCAAACGATCTAATATACACAGGTGGGTATGTTGTCTCCTCTCATAATCGGCGACGCTTAAATGGGCGACGCTTATTGACGTTGCCGCCATGGGTTGTTTTGCATATCCCGCACAATTCAACATTGATACCAGCCAGTGTACGTGATCAGTTCACGTTGAGTGATGCTGAACTCGATGATGAAATTCTGAAAATGACTGACCACCACACCCACGACTTATTCGCGCAAGACGTGAATATTTCACAGGTCGTAGCCTCACCGGTGAGCAGGCTCCTTGGTTCCACAGGCTTACTACCATCTCGACAAAAGGGTCGAGTCTGTGATGATAGAAGTTCGCAGGGACACTTACATGGATGAAAGTACACAGATACGGATACCTGGCACCTTTGAGGCAACACAGGAAAAAA
>CANHAR010000181.1 GCA_947458495.1 Gammaproteobacteria bacterium
TTGCCCAGATACCGTGACGGATCCTTGTCACGCAGTTCCAGCGCTTCACGCGAACCGGTCGAAGCACCGGATGGCGCGCAGGCACTGCCGACCATGCCGTTATCTAACAACACGTCAGCTTCTACCGTGGGGTTGCCGCGTGAATCAAGTACTTCACGGGCACGGATGTCTTTGATAATTGCCATAATCACTTCCTGTCAGTTTTTAACGGGTATCAATCTCGGGGAATTGTTTGACCAATTCATCGATTGCTTTCATTTGCAGCAGAAAATCTTCCAGCTTAGCCAGCGGCAAGGCACACGGGCCATCACACAGTGCCTTTTCCGGCTCAGGATGCGCCTCCAGAAACAACGCTGCCAACCCTTGGCTTAAACCGGCGCGCGCCAGTTGTGTGACATCAGCCCGACGCCCACCCGCGCTGGCCGACAATCCACCCGGTTTTTGTAGCGAGTGGGTGACATCAAACATCACGGGGTAACGAAACTGTTTCATCACCGAAAAACCCAGCATATCCACAACCAGATTGTTATAGCCAAAGCTGGAGCCACGCTCACACAACATCAGTCTGTTGTTACCGGCCTCTTCAAACTTGCGCAAGATATGTTGCATTTCCTGCGGCGCCAGAAACTGCGCTTTTTTGATATTTATAAACGCCTTGGTTTGCGCCATGGCAGCAACAAGATCGGTTTGCCGGGACAGAAACGCCGGCAACTGAATGATGTCAGCTACTTCGGCGACCGGGGCCGCCTGCCAAGGTTCGTGCACATCGGTCAATACCGGCACCTTAAATCGGTCTTTGATGTCCTGCAGAATCTTTAATCCTGCCTCCAGCCCCGGGCCGCGATAAGAATGAATCGACGAGCGGTTGGCCTTGTCAAACGAAGCCTTGAACACATACGGAATACCCAGCCTGGCACAAACCTCCACATAATGTGCTGCAAGCTCATGCGCAAGATCAGCAGACTCCAGCACATTCATGCCACCAATCAGCACAAAGGGCAGATCATTGCCAAAACGCACCCGATCAGATAATTGCAGATGCACGGGTGTCATGGCGGCAGTCTGGCTCACGACTGAGCTCCTGAGGGCGCCAAAGCCACCGAGCTGCCAGCGAGCGATTGGTGTGCCAGTGCTGCTTTAATAAAGCCCGTGAATAACGGGTGTCCATCGCGAGGCGTGGAGGTGAACTCAGGATGGAACTGGCAGGCAACAAACCATGGGTGATCCGGCACTTCGATCATTTCGACCAGTTCGCCATCCATCGATCGGCCGGTGATCTTTAAACCTGCCGCCTGCAATTGCCCCAGGTAGTTATTGTTAACTTCGTAGCGGTGTCGATGACGCTCGACAATCACTGGCTGACCATAACACGACTGCGCTATTGATCCGGGTTCCAGTCGACAATCTTGTGCGCCCAGGCGCATGGTGCCACCCAGATCCGAATGTTCATCACGCACCTCAACCGCGCCCTCTGCAGTGACCCATTCACTGATCAGTGCAACGACCGGGTCTTTACATTCGGGTTTGAACTCAGTGCTGTGCGCATCCGTCAGACCCGCCAGATTGCGGGCATATTCAATCACCGCCACCTGCATCCCCAGGCAAATCCCCAGATAGGGAATCTTGTGCTCGCGGGCATATTGCACCGTCAGAATTTTGCCTTCGACACCACGCATGCCAAATCCACCCGGTACCAGAATGGCATGAACACCTTCCAGTAAGTGTGTACCGTGAACCTTGATGTCACTGGAATCGATGTATTTAACGTTAACGCTGGTGCGGGTCTGGATACCGGCATGACTAACCGCCTCGATCAGCGATTTATAGGCATCCAGCAGTTCCATGTATTTGCCTACAATGGCGATGGTGACTTCCTGATCAGGATTCAGCTTGGCATCCACAACACGCTGCCACTCGCTCAGATCCGCAGGCGGGCACTCGAGACCGAATTTTCGGATCACAAATTCATCGAGTTCGGCCGCACGCAGCAGCGATGGGATTCGGTAAATGGTATTGGTATCTGGCAGCGACACCACCGCAGGTAAATCAACGTTGGTAAACAGCGCGATCTTGCGGCGGGCAGAGTCCGAAATTTCCTGTTCAGAGCGGCAAATCAGGATGTCCGGCTGAATACCTATGGAGCGCAGTTCTTTGACAGAGTGTTGAGTAGGCTTGGTTTTGGTTTCACCGGCGGTTGCAATATAGGGTACCAGTGTCAGATGCATAAACAGGGCGTAGGATGAGCCGAGCTCAACACGCATCTGGCGCACGGCTTCCAGAAATGGTTGAGACTCGATATCACCCACCGTGCCGCCAATCTCTACCAGCGCCACATCAGCACCGGCCGCTCCCAGCACAACACGACGTTTGATTTCGTCGGTGATATGCGGAATAACCTGAATAGTAGCGCCCAGATAATCGCCACGACGCTCCCGACGAATCACCTCTTCGTAAACACGTCCGGTGGTAAAGTTGTTAGCGGCTTTCATGGTGGTGCGGATGAAGCGCTCATAGTGCCCAAGATCGAGATCGGTCTCAGCGCCATCCTCAGTGACAAACACCTCACCGTGCTGGAATGGACTCATGGTACCGGGATCAACGTTGATATACGGGTCGAGTTTGAGCATGGTGACTTTAAGGCCACGCGCTTCGAGAATTGCACCAAGTGATGCCGAGGTAATACCTTTGCCGAGTGAAGAAACGACCCCACCGGTAATGAAAATATATCGCGTCATTAACGCCCCATCCTGAGTCACTGATGGGTCGCCAGATTACCAGAAGCCCCATGCATGAACAAATTAAATATCCGGATACCATGTTCCGGGCAGTGTATTGATTGAGTGCAAATACTCAAAACCTGTCAGTAGAACGCTCAGTGTTCCGGCGCTTCGACTACGGGCATCTGCCAATTGACTGCCCAGCCATAACCGCCATTATCTGTTTGAAATCCTTCACAAACTCCCACGCCTGCGATCCATGCCAACTGGTTATTGATATAAATCAGCGGGGTTCGCGCTCGTATCCACGGGGGCACATCTGACTCCTGCAATATTTTTTTAAGTGCCCGGCGAGGTCTGCCCGCCAACGCACATTCCAGTCCTTCGCTACCACGGTAGCGCACCCGACACTCTCCCGTCGGGAATATCATGCCGCGCTCTTTGACATGCAGCAGGCGCAAACTACCGTTGTTGCCCGGCAACACCATCACCGGTAGTCGCCCATCCGGCGTTTGCTGCCACAAATACCCATCAATCGGTGGGGGCGGCAGTGTTTCTGCCGGCCACATCAGGTACAAACTATCCCTAAACCTGCGGATCTCCCTACCTTGCCAGTGCAGTAAAGGTTCAGCATCTGTCCCAGCCAGCAGCACCTCGTCAATCAATGTTTGTAAACACTGCCAGTCTGGCCACAATCTGCCCGGCTGTTCTGGGCAACTGGCGTTGTGCAGCCAGTGCCGGAGCACCAGGCGCTGCATCGCAGAGGATGCAGCCAATAACGCCGTCACCTGCAGTGAATTCTCCTCTGTATCAGCGTGTTCATGCAGATACTGCTGCGCCAGCAGCGACAACAGCTCGTCGTTATCGGCCTGCAGTTGCGCCGTGCGCACCAGAGCATCACGCGCCGCGGGCCAGTGAGAGGCCATCAGCGGCAGCAATTCGTGGCGCACAAAGTTGCGACTGAGCCGGGTATCAGCATTACTTTCATCCTCTACCCAGGATAAAGATCTGTGCCGGGCATAACTCTCAAGTTCAGCCCGGCTGTGCTGCAACAAAGGACGCCATAATTGTCCACGCCCTAAGGGCCGGCCTTCCGGTATGCCGGCAAGCCCCCGCGCACCGCTGCCACGCAGCAGATTCAACAAAACTGTTTCTGCCTGATCATCCTTGTGGTGTGCCATCAACAGCACCTCATCAGATCCCACTTCGCGTTCGAATACCTGATAACGTGAATGGCGGGCGGCCTCCTCCAGACTTTCGCCTGCCGCACTCAGTCCCTGCAAACGGACACCCACTTTTGCACTGAAAAATGCGACATCAGCCAGTGCACACTGCTGTTTACAAAAGGCCAACCAGTGATCTGCATTCGCGCTGAGACCATGATGAACATGGATGGCACGCAGTCCACCCGGAAACATGGCAATCCATTGGCTTGTGGAATTGATGCAACTATCCAGCAACACCATGGAATCCAGCCCCCCGCTCAGGGCGATCACCAGTGTGCGGACTTCGGGAGCTTGTTGATGAAGTTTATTCAAAGAAATGAGCAAGCCAGGGACAGGGCCCGCCAGCAGTTTGTCTGACATCTTTTTTACCCCTGAGACTAACTGTGCGCTAATCAGCGGCTGATGCCATAACTCATCAGGCGCCGGTAACGGCGCTCGACCAGACTATCGATGTTCATGTTTTGCAATCGCTCTACCTGATTTACCAATGCCGATTTGATGTTGGCGGCCACCATTTTGACATCGCGGTGCGCTCCGCCCAAAGGTTCGGGTATTGTTGTATCGACGATGCCCAACTCTTCGAGGCGTTTTGAGGTCACCCCCATGGCTTCTGCGGCATCGGCAGCATGTTCAGATGACTTCCAGAGGATGGTTGCACAGCCCTCTGGCGTGATCACTGTGTAGGTTGAGTACTGCAGCATATTCAGGTGATCCGCGATACCAATCGCGATTGCGCCACCGGAGTTGGCCTCGCCGGTTACCGTGGCGATCAGCGGCGTGCGTACGCGCGACATCATGGCCATATTTTCAGCGATGGCCTCGTTGATACCGCGCTCTTCAGCGTCAATGCCAGGGTAAGCACCCGGGGTGTCAATAAAACTCAGCACCGGCAACTGAAAACGCTCGGCCAGTTCAATCAAGCGGCGAGCCTTGCGATAACCTTCGGGGCGTGGCATACCAAAATTGTGCCGGACTTTTTCTTTGGTACCCCGCCCTTTCTGGTGACCAATGACCATGACCGGCTTGCCTTCCAGGCGGGCGATTCCGCCGACTAGCGCCATGTCGTCAGCAAACAGACGATCACCGTGCAACTCATCAAAGTCGGTAAAAATATGTTGGATATAATCAAGCGTGTAAGGGCGTAGAGGGTGACGCGCAACCTGGGAAATCTGCCAGGAGGACAGATTGCCATAAATTTTTTCAGTGAGCTTTTTGCTCTTTTCCTGCAGTTTCAGTATCTCTTCACCGATGTTCAACTCGTTGTCGTCGCTGACCAGACGCAACTCGTTAATCTTTACTTCCAGGTCCGCAATCGGCTGCTCAAAATCGAGATAATTGGGATTCATAATATTGTGGTATGCCTGTTTCGATCCGAAGAGGCGGCAATCATAACAAATAACATCGCTCAGCGGTAAGCGATGCTGACCGCCTGTTGACCAAAAAGCTGCTGCAGATCATGAATCAGGCGCTGATCTGGCTTTACCTGCCATTGTTCGCCCAGGGTAATCCAGCCACTGATGTCCGGCCGGTGATAGCAAATTCTTACCGGGCAGGCAATCGGCACCGGCACCTGCGCATCATCGGTAACACGCACTGCCGCAGCCTGGACGCTGCCAGGATCAACCCTATACGGCGTCAATACACGCGCAAGGTGCTGGCTGAAATCACGACCCAAGGCCACTGACCGGAGGTCCAGTTGAACCGCGTTTGCATAGCGCAGCCGCGCTTGAGTCAGGGTCATCACCTCACGTGCACGCCCCTTTAATGTCCCGCTGAAGTCATCCTGGGATACCTGGCAATCCACCACCAAAATGGCGTCTTTTTGTAATAACTCGCGAAAACGGTCGTACTCTTTGGCAAACAGCGAGACTTCAAGACGCGCACTGCGGTCATCCAGCGTGATAAAAGCAATATTGTCTCCACGCTTGCTACGCATGGTGCGGGTAGCCACCAGCAATCCGGCCAA
>CANHAR010000182.1 GCA_947458495.1 Gammaproteobacteria bacterium
AATAGCCGTCCTCATGGGCATGGGTCCATCCTTGTTATGAACACGGCAACGTTGCCGATTGACGCAGTTTTACCCGACATCCAGCGCGCTCTGCGGGCGCATAACCGCGCACTGTTGGTGGCACAACCGGGCGCCGGCAAAACCACACGGGTGCCATTGTCATTGCTGGAGACTACGCCGCGGGGCCAACGCTGGTTGCTGTTGGAACCTCGTCGGGTAGCGGCTCGGCTGGCCGCTGCATTTATGGCAGAGCAACTGGGTGAAGCCGTGGGTCAGACCGTCGGGTACCGCGTACGCGGCGAGTCCCGGGTAAGCCCGGAGACACGTGTTGAAGTGCTCACGCAAGGTATCCTGACACGGATGCTGCAGGACGATCCTGAGCTACCGGGTGTGGCCGGGCTGATTTTTGACGAATTTCATGAGCGCAGCCTTGATGCTGACACCGGACTCGCACTGGCACTGGATGTGCAGCACGGGCTTCGCCAGGACCTGAAAATTCTGGTGATGTCAGCGACACTGGATACCCGTGCCTTGTTGTCTGTGCTGGGTGAAGATACTCCGTTAATCGATTGCCCCGGGCGCAGCTGGCCGGTGAGTACTTTTTACCGCTCGATGCCGCTGCGCGGGTATCCGGAGATCCATCTGGCGGGGTTAGTGCGCGAGGCCATGGCCGCTCACCAAGGTCACATCCTGGTTTTTCTGCCGGGTCAAAGCGAAATACGCCGGTTGGAACAACTGTTGCGTTCAAGCCTCGCAGACGACGCAGATATTTGTCCTTTACACGGGCAAATGCCTCTGGCGGCTCAACAAGCGGTGCTGCGGCCTGCATCGGACAGCCGTCGTCGCATTATCTTGTCAACGGCTATTGCAGAGTCCAGCGTTACCGTTCCGGGAGTGCGCATTGTCATCGATGCCGGGCGCGAACGTGTGCCGGTGTATCAGCCCCGCAGCGGACTCAGCCGTCTTGAAACGCGGCGGGTGAATCGCGCCAGCGCTGACCAGCGGCGCGGACGAGCTGGCCGTGAAGCCGCGGGTTTTTGTTATCGTGCCTGGTCAGAAGACTCAATACTCGCGGCGCATCGCGAACCTGAAATGCTGCAGTCCGACCTGTCTCAACTGGTGTTTGAGCTGACGCGTTGGGGCGTTAGTGAACCTGGTTCTCTGACATGGATTCATCCGCCGCCCGCCCCGGCTGTCCTGGCGGGACGGCAGTTGCTGCAGATGCTGGGCCTGATCAACAGCGAGAAAAAGCTGACCGTGCTGGGCAATCAATGTGCTCGCTGGCCCACACATCCGCGACTGGCCGTGTTGCTGGAGCATGCCCGACGCCACCCGCAGCGGCTTGCCCTTGCCTGCTGGCTGTCAGCGTGGCTGGAGGAACAACCCGGTGCCAGCGATATCGATCTGCAGGTGGTGATGGGGGCTGCGGATAAACATCGAAATCATCGATGGCATCAGCCCGCCAGACAATGGGCACAGCGCCTTGACTGCTCACTGGAGATTCACTCACCAACCCTCAGCGACGATCTGGCGCACCTGCTGCTGGTTGCTTACCCGGACCGGCTGGCGGTGGCTCAGGGTGGCGGGCAATTCAAACTGATCAGCGGCGGCCAGCTCAGTGTGCCGGATGACAGCTCGCTGGCATCAGCAGAATTTATCATTGCTGTTGAACTGGACGCTCACGCCACTAACGGGCGGATCTTTTCCGGGGCAGCAGTGCGGTGTGCCACGCTTGAACAACATTTTCCGCAGACGCGCGATTGGCAGGCACATGCATATTGGGATGATCGGCTGGAGCGTCTGGTCGCAGAACAAACGCGCCTGCTGACACTGGGCGATTATGAACTGGTATTGGAACGCAAATCGCAAAATAACGGCGCATCGGGCTTGCCCGCAGCGCTGGTGAACAGGGCGTTGATTGGCGCACTAAAAGCCCGCGGCGGTTTGTCCTGGTCTGATGACGATCAGCAACTGCTTGGGCGGCTGCGATTGCTGCACAAGGCCGCAGGCCCCACTGCCTGCGGTCTGGCATGGCCGGATGTTTCAGAGTCGGCATTGCTGATGAGCCTAGAGCATTGGCTTGCCCCGCATCTGGGCGGGCTGCACCGGTTGGATCAGATCGAGCGGTTGCCCTTGGCCAAGCTTTTTCTGGAGAGTCTGGACTGGCAACTGCAGCAGGCGTTACCCGCTTTGGCACCAACCCATATCCGCGTGCCCAGCGGCTCGGACATCCGTATTGATTATTCAGGTGACGAGCCGGTTCTGGCGGTAAAACTGCAAGAAATGTTTGGTCAGACGCACACTCCGACCGTAGCCAACGGACGTGTCCCCCTGTTGATACATCTGCTGTCGCCAGCGAGGCGGCCCGTGCAGATTACCCGCGACCTGGCCGGCTTCTGGTCGAGCAGCTATTTTGAAGTGCGCAAGGATCTGCGAGGTCGTTATCCCAGGCATCCATGGCCAGATGATCCACTACAAGCCGTGGCCAGCGCGCGGGCAAAACCTCGCGGGCAGTAAACACCGCCTCATGCACAGCAGAGTCTTTGCGCGTTCATATCGATTCAGATAGCATGACCCGACTGCCAACATTCAGCTCCATACAAATCGAATTACATAACAGGAGAATCTCATGTGTGACCAGCATACCTTTGAAGAAGACCAGGAATTTCTGCAGAAAAGCGCGCACTTTACGCGCCGCCAATTTAATACCCTGAGCGCGGGTGCCGCGCTGGCACTGATGCTGCCCCCTGTTGCCAATGCTCAGGATGTGGTTGAAACCGATGTCACCATTCAGACACCCGATGGCGTGGCTGACTGCTACTTTGTGCACCCGGCCAGTGGAAGTCACCCTGCCGTGTTGATCTGGCCCGACATTCTCGGCCTGCGACCCGCATTCCGCGCCATGGGCAAACGCATGGCCGAAGCCGGGTATTCAGTTTTGGTAGTCAACCCCTTCTATCGCAGCGCCCCGTCGCCGGTTGTTCCTGACGGAGCAAGCTTCCAGGATCCGGACATCCGCAGCATCGTCATGCCCATGGCCGGCGCGCTGAATGCTCAAACTCATGTCACCGATGCACGTACCTTTGTCGCCTGGCTGGATCAGCAAGCATCTGTGGATACCGCTCGCAAGATCGGCACCATGGGTTACTGCATGGGTGGCCCGATTGTGATGCGCACGGCAGCAGCCCTGCCCGATCGTATTGGTGCCGGTGGTTCATTCCACGGCGGCGGATTAAATACCGCCAATGCAGACAGCCCGCATCTTGGCATTCCCAATATGAAGGCGCATATGCTGATTGCCATCGCTCAGAATGATGACGAACGCGATCCGGAAAGCAAAAACGTGCTGCGCGCGGCATTTGATGCGGCAGGCGTTGAGGCGGAGATTGAGGTGTACGCAGCCATGCACGGATGGTGTGTGCCTGACTTCCCGATTTATCACGAAGAGTTGGCTGAGCGCGCATGGGGCCGCATGCTGGCGATTTTTGAGACCGCTCTCTGAGCACCTAGCGCAACGATTGTGCGACCCATTGCCTTAACTGCTCCGGCGCTAATGCGCCGGAGACGCGGGCAATCTCGCGTCCCGCCCTGAAAATCATCAATGTAGGAATGCTGCGGATCGCAAACTTCGCAGCAAGCTCCTGCTCCTCTTCCGTATTCACTTTTGCCAGACGCACTGCGGGCTCCATGCTGCGGGCAGCAGCCTCAAACACAGGAGCAAACTGTCTGCAGGGTCCACACCACGGTGCCCAGAAGTCGACTACCACGGGCAAATCCGCACCGGCATGGGCTGAAAAGCTGCTGTTGCTTAATGGCACGGGCATGCCTGTGAACAACGGCTGTTTGCAGGCTCCGCATTTCCCGTCCTGGGTAAGGCGCTGTGCAGGCATCCGGTTTTTACGGTGACAATGGGGGCAGCTGAGGGTGATCAGATTTTCGCTCATCGATGATGCTCCAGTGACTGACGGTCATTGTTATCTGATATTGGGTCAGCGTTTGCTGATTTCCAGTCAACCGGTTTATCTTGACAAGGCATCGCGCCCAGTACATTTTCTGCACGTTCTGCGAGCTTGCCAGCCAGGCTTCATGGAATTGCTGATCACCCCATAGCCGCACTTGTCTTAAATGCCTGTGCCCCCCAATAAAAGAGGTTTGTAATAATGAAAAAAGCCGTTCGCAATGGCCGTCGCGCCCTGACCCTCGGTTTGGTGTTCTCTGGTGCTTTGTTTGCGCTTGCCTCCGGCAGCGCGATGGCTCAACGAGGCGCTTCAGCACCCGCTGAGCACGCCGATGTTCCACCCGAAAACTTCCTGCCAAACCCCTACGAGACTGTTCGCAACTGGGGCACACTGCCAGATGACCGCGTCTGGGGCTCAGTGAGTGGTGTGCATGTCGATATTGATGGTGTGCATCTGTGGGCGGGCGACCGCTGCGGCGCCAACTCTTGTGCAGGCTCCGGCGTAGACCCGATTGTTAAACTTGATCCGCAAGGCAACGTTGTACAGAGTTTTGGTGCCAACCTGATTACCTGGCCACACGGGCTGTCCGTGGACCAACAAGGCAACGTCTGGGTGACTGACGCTCGAGCGCCTAACGCCCAGGAACTTGAGCGAACTCCAGATACCTTTAAAGGTGGCCACCAAGTGGTCAAGTTCAGCCCGCAAGGTGAAGTGTTGCTGACCATCGGAACGCCCGGTGAAGCCGGAAATCCGCCAACTCACCTGAATGAACCAAACGCAGTTCTGGTCGCGCCGGATGGCCACATTTTTATCGCCGAAAGCCATGGCGGCCAGTTCATTGATGAAGCCGGCGAAGGGGCTTTCAGCCGTATCTCCAAATTTGCGCCGGACGGAACCTTTGTCAAGAGCTGGGGTACCTGGGGTTATGAGGAAGGACAACTGCGATCCCCACATGCGCTGGCCATGGACTCGCAGGGCAGATTATTCGTTTCTGACCGCGGCAATCGTCGGATTCAGATATTCGACCAGGAAGGTACTCATCTGGACACCTGGTATCAGTTCAGCCGCATCAGTGGCATGTACATCGACGAGAACGATGTTCTGTATGCCATCGACTCCGAATCCGACCAGAACTATAACCCGGGCTGGCGCAAAGGCCTGCGTATTGGCAGCGCGCGCACGGGTGATGTTTGGTATTACATTCCTGAGCATAACTCAGAGCGCCCAACCGGTATGGGTGGCATCGGAGCCATGGGTGAGGGCGTGGCAGTCGACCGTGATGGCAATATCTACGCTGGCGAAGTGGGTCCGGTGACGGGTCTGACCAAGTTTATCCCGCGTCTGGTTCCTGAGAACTTTCCGCAGCATTGATCGCCGCCTGAAATGCTGATGCGCACCACGGCGCTGGCAGGACTGGGTCTCAGAACGACGCTACGCGTCTGATTGTTCTTCGACGCAGTCCTGCCAGCGCCGTGGTGCCTGCGGACACGGATGTCAAAACAGGTCCTGCACAACCGGGATAATGGATAACACCAGCAGCGCAGCCATAAACCAGTTAAAACGTTGCCGCCGCTGATCATCGGCCAAAAACCTCTGCAAACCGACTCCAAACAACAGCCAGGTCCACGCACTGGGGACGGAGGCCATCATAAAAATGCCGGCAATCCTGACAACCTGCTGGTTGATGTCCGGGCCCGCGGTGGTAAATGCGGCGATAGCGCCTACCGCCATAATCCACGCCTTGGGGTTCACCCACTGAAACAGCGCGGCCTGAATAAATGTCAGTGGCCTTGCCTTTGTGTCGGTGTGATCGGGTTTGCCGCTACCGGCAATCTTCCACGCCAGATAAAGCAGATAGGTTACGCCTGCCACGGTGATTCCTTCATGGAGCAAAGGGTAGCGCTGAAAAATGCTGCCCAACCCCAAGCCTATAGCAACAAACATG
>CANHAR010000183.1 GCA_947458495.1 Gammaproteobacteria bacterium
ACTGAAAGAGCCAAGGAATTCACTGGTAAAGCAGTACGCAAAACTTTTTGAAATGGAAGATGTTGAAATTCAGTTCCGTGATGATGCTCTTCAGGCGATTGCCAAAAAAGCCAAAGAACGCAAAACAGGGGCGCGCGGGTTGCGCTCAATCATGGAAAGCGTATTGCTGGAGACGATGTTCAGAATTCCTTCTATGAGCAATGTCAGCAAGGTGGTGATAGATGCTGCTGTAATCAACGGCGATTCCGAGCCTTTGCTGGTTTATGAGACTGAGCCGTCAGCAATCACCAAGGTTGCTGATTGATTCTTGCTTGATACAATTCTGTTATCAATAATCATCTTTTAATTAAACGTCGCGGCTCTTGAATTCCAAGAGCCGAGGCCTCAAATTAAGCATCAACAGACACAACGATACTGGTGAGAATGATTATGGGTGATGTTTCTGATAATCCCTCCAGCCTGAACGCAGGGCTTCCGCTGTTACCGCTTCGAGATGTAGTGGTATACCCGCAGATTGTGCAGCCGCTTTTCGTTGGCAGGCCACGTTCAATCCGCTCGCTGGAAGTCGCAATGCATAGCCATAAGCAGGTTTTGCTGGTGGCGCAGAAAAATGCCTCTGACGATGATCCCGGAATCAAAGATATTTACGCAGTCGGCACAATTGCCACCATTTTACAGTTGATACGCTTGCCAGACGGTACCGTCAAGGTACTGGTCGAAGGTGTGACACGTGCGCGCATTCGAAGCGCAGAACTGGTTGATGACTATTTCCAGAGCCAGATTGTGCCACTGCACTCAAATGCCCTTCCGGAAAAACAGGGTCAGCTTCTACTGAAATCGTTGTTGTCTCAGTTCGATCAGTACGTGCAGCTGAGCCGCAAGATTCCGCCGGAAGTCATGAGCTCCATTTCGGGAATCGATGAACCAGGACGCATGGTGGATACCATTGCGTCTCACATGACATTGCAACTGCAGGAAAAGCAGAATCTGTTGGAGTTGGTTAGTCTCGAGGCTCGTATAGAGCATTTGATGGGGCTCATCGAAGCTGAGATTGATCTCTTTCAAGTAGAAAAAAGAATCCGCGGCCGCGTCAAAAAGCAAATGGAGAAAAGCCAGCGCGAGTATTATCTGAACGAGCAGATGAAAGCGATCCAGAAAGAAATGGGCGAGCTTGATGAAGCGCCCAACGAAGCGGAAGAGTTAAAAGGGCGAATCGAGAAATCCGGTATGCCCAAAGAAGCCTTGGATAAAGCGCTTGCAGAATGGAACAAGCTGAAAATGATGTCACCGATGTCTTCTGAGGCATCGGTGGTGCGCACCTATCTTGACTGGATGGTTAATGTTCCATGGAAGAAGCGCAGCAAAATCAGCCTCGAGTTAGATCGTGCTGAAAAGGTACTGAATGCTGATCATTATGGGCTCGAAGAGGTGAAGGAGCGCATTCTTGAGTATCTGGCTGTGCAACAGCGCGTCAAAAAGCTCAAAGGCCCAATTCTTTGCCTGGTCGGGCCTCCCGGTGTGGGAAAAACATCATTGGGTGAGTCGATTGCCAAGGCAACCAATCGCAAGTTTGTCCGTATGGCCTTGGGCGGCGTGCGTGATGAGGCGGAAATCCGCGGACATCGCAGGACCTATATAGGATCGCTGCCTGGTAAACTGTTACAGAAGCTGTCCAAAGCGGGAGTCAAGAATCCATTATTTCTTCTTGATGAAATTGACAAAATGGGTATGGATCACCGTGGAGATCCTGCCTCGGCTCTGCTGGAGGTTCTCGATCCTGAGCAAAACAAAAGTTTCAACGATCATTATCTTGAAGTCGATTATGACCTTTCGGAAGTTATGTTCGTGTGTACGTCAAATACCATGAATATTCCCGGACCGTTACTGGATCGAATGGAAGTTATTCGTTTGCCCGGATACACCGAGGCTGAGAAAATCAGTATTGCTTCGCGTTACCTTCTGCCAAAGCAGCTTCAGGCTAATGGGTTGCGGGATAAGGAACTGACGGTTCCGGAAGAGACCATTAGAGACCTGATCCGTTACTACTCCCGTGAAGCGGGGGTCCGCGGATTGGAGCGGGAGATTGCCAAGCTGTGCCGAAAGGTGGTCAAGGAGGCGGCCCTGCGAGATGCGAAGGCATCGGGAAAACAGGAAACCATTACCATGGTTCTTACTCCTCAATTGCTGGAAAACTATTCTGGGGTGCGCAAATTCGACTACGGCCGTGCTGAGGAAAGCAATCGTATCGGCCAGGTCAATGGACTTGCATGGACCCAGGTTGGAGGTGAGTTGCTGACTATCGAGGCCGTAGCAGTTGAGGGCAAAGGCAAAACAGTCAAGACGGGCTCATTGGGGGATGTAATGCAGGAGTCCATCCAAGCGGCAATCACAGTTGTGAGAAGTCGGGCGGCCTCGTTAGGCCTCAAGCCAGGCTTCCATGAGACTGTAGATCTGCATATTCACGTTCCAGAGGGAGCTACTCCTAAAGATGGTCCGAGCGCCGGAGTAGGCATGTGTACGGCGATTGTATCGGTGCTAACGGGTATACCCGTAAAAGCTGATGTCGCAATGACTGGAGAGATAACGCTGAGAGGCCAGGTGCTTCGTATTGGCGGTCTCAAGGAAAAGCTGTTGGCCGCTCACAGAGGTAATATAAAAACGGTCATCATCCCTGAAGAGAATGAACGTGATCTGAAAGAAATCCCCGATAACATTAAGGCTGATCTGTCAATCCATGCTGTCAAATGGATTGATCAGGTGCTGGAACTTGCACTCGAGCGCATGCCTATGCCGCTGCCAGATGTTGTTGTTGGTTCGAATACTTCTGCAAAAGATGCCAGAGATTCTGTTAAAGACGAAAATGCGGTCAGCACCCACTGACTGCGGCGGTTTCTGTTGACACGACTTTCGGCCGCTTGGTATAAAGTGGCGGTTGTACGCAGCCGGAACGCCGCGCGCCGCCTGATAGTTGGCCTTCGCCACAGTTTTTGCTTCCTGATTGGAAGACAGCAGGGCCGCCAGCAAACCATAATGACAAATTATTAACAGGTTTAGAAAAACAAGGGGACATCGTGAATAAATCAGAATTGATCGAAGCCGTTGCGGCAAGTGCGGATTTGCCAAAAGCTGCAGCAGCCCGAGTGATCGATGCAATGATCGACAAAATCACTGAATCATTGCAGAAGAGTGAGCCGGTAGTATTGGTTGGTTTCGGAACGTTTGGCACCAAAGAACGTGCTGCCCGTGCCGGACGCAACCCCCAGACAGGCGCAGCTATTCAGATCAAGGCTGCCAAAGTGCCTGGATTCAAGCCTGGCAAAGCGTTGAAAGATGCTGTAAACGCCTGAATTTATTGATAGTCCGGCGTGGCAATATCTGCCAAGACGGGCGTGGATCTGTTCGGTAGACATTTTTACCCCTAGGTCCAAGTAAAGGGCGCATCTTTGATGCGCCTTTTTAGTTTAGATTGATACCCATCAGGAAAAAGTATGTTGCAGTCGATACGTGATAACTCTCAAGGAGTCATCTCCAAAATCATTATCGGATTCATCATCGGATTGATGGCTCTATTTGGCGCTGAATCTATTGTCGGTGGCTTTCTTGGCGGCAATGAAGCTGCATCGGTAAACGGAGAAGAGATTACAGAGCAGGAACTCGCGCTCAGCCTCCAGAACCTCATGGCATCGCTTGGAGCTGGCGTAGCTGACTTTGACGATGAATTGCTGAGAGATGTCGCGCTTGGGCAATTGATAGATGACAAGCTGCTGCTGCAGGCTGCTAATGACGCCGATATGGTGATATCACCCGCGTCAATTGATCGCGAGATCGTAAACACAGTCCAATTCCAGATTGGTGGCCGTTTTGATCAGGATCTTGCCAGAAGGACTATGACGTCTCAGGGTTTCAGCGCGCAGACCTATCGGGCAGCAGTGGCAGAGCGCATGCTGATGGGGCAATTGGTAAATGCTTATTCCAGCACTGCATTCGTGACCCAAGATGACATCGCACGACTGGCTTCGCTTGAGATGCAAGAGAGAAATTTCCGATATTTATCTATACCACTTGGCAACAGAACCTTGGGAGAGGCGATTCCAGAGCAGGATATACGGGCATATTATGATGCGAATCCTGATAGATTCTCTACAGAGGAACTGGTGTCTCTGCAACATGTTGTGCTGGATAAAAATGATATTTTTAACGAAGTCTTGATTGCAGATGAATTGGTGCGTGCTGAATACGAAGAGCAGCGTGCGGCAGCGGTGGCTGATATTGAAAGGCGAGCCTCACACATTTTGCTTGAGGTCGGAGCCGGTCAAACAGAAGAGCAGGTATCTGCAGTAGCGGCCATTATTAAACAGCGCCTTGATACTGGAGAAGATTTTGGCGTACTTGCTCGCGAGTTCTCTATCGATACTGTGTCAGCTGAAGCAGATGGTGATATTGGTTACACCAACGGGGAAGTTTTTCCAGACGCTGTGGAACAGGCCTTGCTCTCGCTCGAAGTCGGTCAGGTCTCAGGCCCGATTTTGTCAGAGTTTGGAATTCACGTCGTGAAATTGACTGAGTATGCTGCACAGTCGTTTCCCGAATACGACGAGATTTCAGAGAGAATTAGTCGTGATCTGAAAACAGAGGAGGTCGATCAACTGTTTTTCAGTCGCATGGAAACCCTCGCGAATCTGGCATTTGAAACGTTCGACCTTCAAGCGATAAGTGAAGACCTTGGTCTACAGATTCAGCAAAGCGAATTTTTTGGACGTTTGGGTGGCTCAGATGTCGTCACCTCAAATCCTGCGGTGATTGAAGATGCCTTCAGCGCGGAAATTTTGACTGATGGATTGAACAGCGACGTCATCGAGTTGAGTGAAAGCATGGCCACTGTGATCCGACTGAATGAGCACAGGCCAGCCAGTATCCAACCGTTCGATGAGGTACGTGGGGAGATAGCTGTAACTCTTCGCACCGAACGCGAGCAGCAGAAAGCACAGGAAATTGGTCAGCAGATTATCTCCTTGCTTGAGGGTGGCGGCGACGCATCTGACGTTATTGCTGCTGAGACGCTAAGTTGGAGCGAACGTACTGGTGTCAGTCGGAACCAGTTTGATTTGAATGTTGAGATTGTCCAGAATGCGTTCTCAATGCCAGCTCCTGCGGAAAACGAACCTGTCCGCGCAGGCTTCAGCCTTACCAACGGCGCTTATGTTTTGATTGAGTTGCAGGCTGTCATTCCAGGCAGCCCTTCCGACATGCCAGAAGATCAAAGAACACAACTGGCTGCCGCCATGCTGGATAGTCAGAGCCGGCTGACTTTCGACGCGCTGCTCGGAACTCTGAGAGAAAGCGCTACAATTCGTTAAGTCTTTCCGATTTGCATGCCGCAAAAGTCCCACAATAATCGCTGAGTCTGAGTTTACACATAACTTCAGACTCGGTTTTCTATTTTCTACTCTCCTATTCTGAATTGACGGGCATTGTTTATGCCGGAGTTCGCCTAAGTATCTCTTTTGCCTACTAAGTCAGGTAACAAATCGAGCGCTTTATTCTGTGAATATATGTGCGTTTAATGTGCGCATGTGTGCTGAAATAGTGGAAAAGATTGGCAATCTATAGAGACTTTCCACTATTATTCCTGCGAACTTTATGTGGTGTCGCTACACCGTTGGTGATCCCTTCTGTATTCGCACATCAAGTAATGTTCCTAATACGCCCCGCCCTGCAGACTCTCGCGGGGATTGTTCTGGTGCTAGACAAAAGAATAAGAGTTTTAGAGGAAGCAAATATGACGTTAACCTATGGTCAGGCATTTTTGAAAAGCTTTCTGGGGAAATCCCCGGATTGGTA
>CANHAR010000184.1 GCA_947458495.1 Gammaproteobacteria bacterium
AGGGTGTTGTTTCATGTAATGATCCGGTTGTCGTGCCAGCTCAACAAGCAGAGCAAAGACGATCTTTAGCAGTGTTAATAAGAGCGTAATTCTAGCAGAGTCGATCGGTCTGGTGAGAAATTTGTCAAAACCATACGTGCCGGACTGGCAAAAACATAATATCCGAGTAAAATCCTCGGCTATTCGAGAGACGATATTAACGAGGCGCCTACTTAGCCATGATTACGATAACTGAATCAGCCCAGAATTACCTTGCCGAACTGCTGAAGAAGCAAGACAGCGATGGTATTGGTATACGAGTTTTTATTCTTGATCCGGGCACTCCAAAGGCCGAAACCTGCATTTCATTCTGCAGGCCCGGCGAAGAACAGGAAGATGATTTGCGTAAGGACTATGCCCAGTTTCATGCCTGGATAGAGCATCGTAGTATTCCATTTCTGGATGAGGCAGTAGTTGACTATGCAAAAGACACTATGGGGGGGCAGCTAACGATAAAAGCGCCAAACTCCAGATTGCCCAAAATTAGGGACGATAGCCCTGTTGAGGATCAGATTAATTACGTCCTTTATAACGAGATAAATCCTTCTCTGGCCTCGCATGGCGGCGTTGTAACTCTTGAGGATTTGGTGGATGACACCATTGCAATACTCAAGTTTGGGGGCGGCTGCCAGGGATGCGGCATGGTGGATGTCACACTAAAAGAGGGCGTTGAGAAGACGCTTTTGGAGAAAGTACCAGGGCTCACTGCTATTCGCGACGTTACAGACCACACCAACCGGGATAATGCTTATTTCAAATAGAAATCTCAGGCCCTGCTCTGATCTGATAAAGAATCTCAAATCGTCGCCATTCAGACCGGGTAACGTTTTTTCAATGCGCTATAGAGTTGATCAGGAAATTTTTCAGTATCAGCTGAAAGACCCACCATGATCTCAACGAGATGTTCGTTATCTTCTCGGTCACTCCATATTTTGATGTAAGTCCCTTCTTTATAACCGTGGTCCTGACGGAAAAAATTCAGTACGTTTTTTCCAACATACTGACGGTACAGTTCCTGCCAGCTCATCTCGCAATCTGACAGGATCGATGAAAATACTGCGAGTTCGATCCGTTTGATCGCGCTCAGTGCAATCAGCAATTCCAGCTTCTCCAGTAATTCGAGGTGCCGGAGATTAACTTCGGTACCATCTATACTGACAATATCCGAAGTGTTTTTATCAATTTCTCCAAGCAGAAGCTGCAACGATCTCTCGCGATCTCCCTTTTCCCGGAGCAATATCTCCGACAACAGGAAGTGCCAGATATCGACAAGCTCCATTTGGAGTTGAGGTAAATCGCGTACCTGCTTTTTCCACCACTTCCAACCGTGGTGTTCTATAGCTTCTGCAGCTTCAATGACAACTGCTCTGAGGTAAGGATATGACGCCTGCACCCAGTTTGTGTCAACACGGACATTCATATCATTTTGAAGGCGCAGCATGACCTGAGCCTGGTGTAAGGAAAGTGCGGGAGTCATAAAAATGTACACCTGATTTGGGGCTGGGGGTGCTAAGGTTTTTGCTGCTGAGTAATGTCATCTGTCGCGTTACGTTGAACTCTGGTGCATGCAGTCCAACTGCTCAATAAACAAAAGTATTTCGTGACGACTATGCAGCATGTCTTGTTAAGCCCTGCGCGGCTCTGATTCTGCTCAATCAGGACTGGACTACCAATCGGTTTTTATCTGACATTCAAGGCCGGGCTGTGCAATCCCCGAAACAAGCAGATCGGGCTCAATGTCTGGCGTACGAGAGCGATTGCACTTTTCAACTAAAGTCATGCTGGTTTTCCCTGCTGCACTCCGATTGTCACCCAATGGGTCGCATTTAAAACGTCGATTAATTCTTCTAACGTGTTCATTCATAGGTTTGAGGTTCAAATGCCTTAACCTTCAATTGCAATGAGTCATCTATAAACTCGACAATTGCCTAAATTTTGAACAGGCTCGCACAAAGTGTCGTAATTGGTCAAGGATGGCAAGCTCAATTTCTAACTGTCTCTGACATAAATCTTAATTGAGACAATGTGCTGCTGGTAAGTGTTCGCCAAGGTGTAATCTCGCCTCCTTCCGCAAAACAGTCTGTTTATAACGTCAGTTGTTTGACGAAAGTTCCGCTCCACGTCTCTTGAAGTATGCCAAGTGCTCTGCTAATTCCGGGAAAATTGCTTTTGATTTATGACGAAACCAAGTTTTGTTGATTTGTCTAGACGGAAAACATGGCAGATGAATGCGGAGCAATATGGGGCATAATATCCCAGGTTCAGCTACATTTCTGAGTATGTGCACATATAGAGTCGAAATGAAGAGTTGCGAAGTTTATAAATATCAACAAGATAATTCTTGTAGTATGCCTGCGAGTACTTGCCGCGTCAGTTGTGGTGAACTACTTATGTTCATCAAGGCGTTTGCGAGCATCATTCTGTTTAAAATGACGTCCGTACCTGGGCAAATATTTTTAGCAATTCAATTTTCGAGCTTTGACAGCTAGGTCGAATTTGGTATGATGCGCGCCTTGTCGAGCGAGGCATAAAAATTTATAACGCTGGTTAAGAAAAAAACGTTGACGGTTCTTATTAAGGTCAATAAAATCCGCGCCGACTTCTGCAACAACGCAGAAACTAAGTTTCTGTCCCCTTCGTCTAGAGGCCTAGGACACCGGGTTTTCATCCCGGCAACGGGGGTTCGAAACCCCCAGGGGACGCCATTTTACAAGCCTGGCTTTTGCCAGGCTTTTTTTTTGGGAATTTGAATCGCAACCATGCTGACTAACAACCCCAAATACGCGATCTCTATCCGGGGATTGACCAAAACGTATGCCAATGGCTTCCAGGCACTTAAGGGCATCGATCTGGACGTTCAAGAGAATGATTTTTTCGCGCTACTTGGTCCAAATGGTGCTGGCAAGTCAACTATCATAGGGATTATATCCACATTGGTCAGGGCCAGTTCCGGCACTATTCAGGTATTTGGGCAAAACGTTGCAACTCACGTCTATGAAACCAAGCTCTCCCTCGGAATTGTCCCGCAGGAAATAAATTTCAGTCAGTTTGAAAAAGTGGGCGACATTGTAATCACCCAAGCGGGTTATTACGGTCTTCGCGGCGAGCTTGCAAAACAGCGCGCTGAAAAGTATCTACGAAAACTGGATCTTTGGGAAAAGCGTGATAACCGCTCCCGGATGTTGTCAGGTGGCATGAAGCGCAGACTTATGATTGCCAGAGCATTAGTTCACGAGCCGCGATTGTTGATACTGGACGAACCTACAGCGGGTGTTGATATCGAATTAAGAAGATCGATGTGGGAATTCCTTCAGGAGCTCAATCGAAATGGCACAACCATTATTCTGACTACGCATTATCTCGAGGAAGCTGAGAGTTTGTGTCGCAATATAGCGATCATCAATCAGGGGCAGATCGTTGAGAATACCAGCATGCGAAAACTGCTGGACAAGTTGGCGAGACAAACATTGATCTTTGATACATGTGATGAGCTAAAGACTTTGCCGGCTTTTAATGATTCCGATATTCAATGTAACGCAATAGACTCACACAGCTTTGAGGTAAGCTTAAGTACCAGTCGTGACATCAACGGGCTTTACGCGGCGCTAAGTGATCAAGGTGTTCTGATCAAGGGCATGCGCAATAAAACCAATCGTCTGGAAGAGTTGTTTTTATCCAGTCTTAAAAGCTGACAAGCTTGATTTGGAACTATCTTATGCAGGCTAACCACATTTACATCGCATTCGAAACCATACTGATTAAAGAAGTTCGCCGCTTTATGCGCATATGGTTACAAACTCTGGTGCCTCCTGCGATTACGATAGGCTTGTACTTCCTGATCTTTGGCAACCTAATCGGGGGGAGGATCGGGCAAATGGGTGGATATAACTATGTTGATTTCATCGTTCCCGGTTTGATTATGATGGCCGTCATTCAGAACGCTTACGCAAATGTTTCCTCGTCGTTTTTCAGCAACAAGTTTCAGCGCTGTATTGAGGAGATACTGGTGTCACCCGTTCCCAACTACATCATCCTGCTTGGTTTTGTTGCTGGGGGCATGGCAAGAGGAGTTGCAGTAGGATTGATTGTTACTGCGATGTCATTCTTTTTTACCTCTTTGCATATTGAGCATGTGTTCCTGACTTTGCTCGTAGTTCTTTTGACATCAATGGTGTTCTCGTTAGCGGGCTTTATCAATGCGCTTTACGCTAATACATTCGATGACATTTCAATTATTCCAACCTTTGTACTCACTCCATTGATCTATCTTGGTGGAGTTTTTTATTCAATAGAGTTATTGCCATCGTTTGGTCAATGGATATCGGCCTTGAATCCAGTACTGTATATGGTTAACACGTTTAGATACGGCATCTTGGGTAACAGTGATGTGAACATCGTTGGGGCGCTGTTTATGTTGGTGGTATTCAGTGCAGGATTATTCGCCGTGGCGCTCTATCTTTTGCGTAAAGGTACAGGTCTCCGCCAGTGAATGTGATCTATAAGTTTGAGAGGGACTAGTTGTCAGATGATTGAAATTCCTCTGGGGAAGCAGACTGATTATCCTGAGCAGTATTCGCCGGCTTTGTTGTATCGAGTCAATCGGTCAATTAATCGCAAGTTAATCGGAATCACTGACAAACTGCCGTTCAGTGGATTTGATCATTGGCGAGCTTATGAGTTGTCGTGGCTTGATTCACGGGGAATGCCCGTCGTCAAGATGGCTGACATACTTGTTCCATGTGACTCAGAATTTTTGATCGAATCTAAATCAATGAAGTTGTATTTTAACTCGCTCAATCAACATCGATTTGACAGTGATGAGCAAGCAATACACACAATAAGAAATGATCTTGATCAGGTTGCAGGCGCAGTCGTAGAGATCGTTCTGAACGATTGTGTGTGGTCACGCGATGCGCAGATTTCTTCGCCGCAGTTTACGGTGCTTCTTGACACCTTGCTGATTGATAACCTTGTTTACGATCCGGCATGTAATCTGTTGGAAGTTGATTTTGCATCAAGTGTTGAAGAAGTTTTTTTCTGCAATTTATTCCGTTCCAGGTGTCCCATTACAGCGCAGCCCGATTGGGGATCTGTGATCATCCGTTATCATGGGCCCGCGATAGATCATAAGTCGCTGTTGAGATATATCATTTCGTATCGGCAGCACTCCGGATTTCATGAGAACTGTGTCGAGCAGATTTTTACGGATATATGTAATGTTTGTTCGCCTGCAGTTCTGGATGTCAGTATTAATTTTTTGAGGCGGGGTGGGATTGAAATTAACCCTTTCAGGACACTTGCCGCACAGTCAGAGATGAGGGTATTGCCGCGCTTTTTGAGGCAATAGCCTGTTGTTTTTAGTTAACCTGTTGAAATTATTATCAGCTTGTATTTGAAACTGTCGTGTTATACAGTTACGCGCCTTAAAAAGGCGGCCAAAATACGGTGAGGTGTCCGAGTGGCTGAAGGAGCACGCCTGGAAAGTGTGTAACGGGTTAAACCGTTCGAGGGTTCGAATCCCTCTCTCACCGCCAATTTTAGCCCATTTCTAATTTGTTGTTCTTGTTGTAGTATCGGGTGGTTATTCACCCTAAAAATTACAAGAGAACAGACCATGCACTTGACAAAATCCCTCGTGCTTTCGGTAGCCCTCGCCGGCTTGAGTATCAGTGCGGCTGTGATGGCTAATGACTGGGTCCATTACGGATCTGATCTGGCATCGACCAAGTACGCCCCATTTGATCAAATCAATCACAGCAATGTCAGCAGTCTGCAGTTGGC
>CANHAR010000185.1 GCA_947458495.1 Gammaproteobacteria bacterium
ATTGAACCTCAAAGCCGGGAGATGATTCTGTCGCGTCTGCTCCGCGACTGGCAGGGACAAACGGTGAACGTCCTGGCCCCTGTGGTTGTCGGACGAAAAGGCATATACAAAGAACTGGCAGCGTGGGCCGCCGGCAAGGGTTATGAAAAGCTGCGGGTGGATGGTCGTTATCTGGCCACTCAGGACTGGCCCGTACTGGACAGATTTAAAGAACACAACATTGAAGTACTGATCAATCAGATCGGCATCAGCAAAAAGCACGAAAAAGCGCTGACCGACTTGATCGATGAGGCGCTGGCGGTCGGCAACGGACTGTTGATGATCAGCCCGATGTCATCCACCACGGCGGATGCCCTGTTTTCAACCCGCCGCGCCTGTCCATCCTGTGGTGACAGTTTTGATGATCTCGACCCACGACTGTTTTCATTTAACTCCAGACACGGCTGGTGCCAGGGCTGTTATGGCACCGGAGAAATTCTGCCGGAATTCAGTGAAGAACTGACCGGCGAAGAAGAACAATGGCTGGACCCTGAGACCGCAGATATCGGCAAACCCTGCAAAAAATGTAAGGGCACACGCCTGAATCCGGTGGCACTGGCCGTGCGCTTTCAACAGTGGAATATCGCCGAGCTCACACAACTGTCCGTTGACCATGCCGCCTCCACCATCAGCACCATCAAACTGGATAAAAAACAGAACACAATTGCCCGTGACATTCTGCCTGAACTCAGCGGCCGGTTAAGCTTTCTGCAAAAGGTGGGTCTGGGATATCTCAGTCTGGATCGGGCGGCGCCCACACTCAGTGGTGGCGAGGCGCAACGCATACGACTTGCTTCGCAGCTGGGTTCCAATCTGCAGGGCGTCTGTTACATCCTTGACGAACCCACCATCGGTTTACACGCACGTGATAACGCACTGCTGATAAAAACCCTGCGCGAACTGCAACAACATGGCAACACTGTGGTGGTTGTGGAGCATGACGATGCCACGATGGCAGAAGCAGATTTCCTGATTGATGTGGGACCTGGCGCCGGCGTCAAGGGTGGTGAAATTGTCGCCACCGGCACCTTGGCACAATTGAAGAAGAACAAGCGTTCCCTGACCGGGCAATTTCTGGCCAACCCGATGCGTCATCCCCTTGCTAACGTGCGGGACAGCCAGAGTCGGGATCAGTTTGAAACTGAACAACTCACGATTACCGGCGCATGTCTGAATAACCTGCGCACGCTGGATATCAGCCTTCCTCTGCGTCGACTGGTTGCAATCAGTGGCGTCAGTGGCAGCGGAAAAAGCACCCTGATTCGCGGAGTTTTGTTCAACAACGTTCAGGCGGCTGTGAGTGCCGCAGGCAGATTCACCAAAAAGGCAGCGCGCACAGCCATCCCCTGGCAAGGCTGTAACAACCTTGACGGCTGGCAATCCATCGACAGTATTCTGCAGGTGGATCAGACCCCGATTGGCAAAACACCACGCTCCTGCCCCGCCAGTTATGTGGGTATCTGGGACACCATCCGCAAACTGTTTGCGGATACTGTGGATGCGCGATTGCGTGGTTATGTGCCCGGCCGGTTTTCCTTTAATGTGTCCGGCGGCCGCTGCGAAACCTGTTCCGGTAACGGTATGCAGAAAATTGAAATGAGTTTTCTGCCCGATGTGCGGGTAGATTGTGAGGCCTGTGGAGGCTGGCGATTTAATCCGGAAACGTTGTCGGTGCAATACAAGGGCAAACATATCGGCGAAGTTCTCGCCATGGATATCGATGAAGCGGTCGTGTTTTTTGAGTCTGTACCATCGATTTTTCATGTCCTCCGATTGATGCAGGATGTGGGTCTGGGTTACCTGACACTGGGCCAGCAAAGCCCGACGCTGTCCGGTGGCGAGGCGCAGCGCATCAAACTGGTGGCGGAACTTGCCAAAGCCAAACCACATCTGAGTCTGCGTGGCAGCAAACCACCGCATAAAGTTTATGTGCTCGACGAACCCACGGTGGGTCTGCATATGGCGGATGTTGAGAAATTATTGCGCGTGCTGCATCGACTGGTGGATGCAGGCAACTCCGTGCTGGTGATTGAGCATAATCTGGATGTCATTGCCGAAGCTGACTGGGTCATCGACCTTGGACCGGAAGGTGGTGATGCTGGTGGCCAAGTGGTCGCGCAGGGTGCGCCGTTAACCGTGGCAAAAACCAAAAAATCGCATACCGGAAGATATCTGTTGCCGATGCTGACGGCCTCATGATGACTCGCCAATCCGCCAGACGCTGGTTGATCGGCGTTATGGTTCTCCTACCCTCATGTTTCTCAGGGATTGGGGTGATTTACTCACTGTCCGACTCGCGCTGCAATTTTCCGGCAGCACGTGTCAGACGATCATTCACGGCGTCCCACTGCATTTGCGCCGGGGGAAGTTCGATCAAAATATAGTCACAAGCAGACTTGTCAATATCCCGCAGAAGCGCATAGAGGCTTTGCCCATACTGAGCAGCATTGTCTGGCATCATCAGCCAGTGACAAGCGCTTTGATGAATTTCAGCAGGATGGCTGGATACAACTGTGACTGTTTGGCCGCGCTGCAACAGCGCCAGCGCCGCCGCTTTCAGTTCAGCACGGGGCAGGAGTCTGAGTGGAGTATCTGGCGCGTAGTGCGATGCCAGACTGCCAGGGACACGTGGCACGTTATCCGTACTTGTAGCAAATTCTGTGTTTAATATCTGATTCAGTGCAGCGGGGGTAATCGCTCCCGGACGCAGCACTCTGGGAGAGCCAGCGCTCAGGTCCAGAATCGTAGACTCCAGGCCAATCTCGCAACGACCGCCATCGATGACACAGGGCAATGAGTGCCCAAATTCAGCCAGCACATGCGCCGCAGAAGTTGGGCTGATACGGCCAAAGCGATTGGCCGACGGCGCAGCGATACCGCCACCAAATGCCTTGAGCAAGGCCAGCGCAACCGGATGAGCAGGAACACGCAGGCCAATAGTGTCCTGACCTCCGGTTACCGCGTCAGACACTCCCTGCGCACGGCGCAAAATCAGTGTCAGTGGCCCAGGCCAGAAGCGCTCCGCAATGCGCCAGGCATCGTCGGGGATGTCCCGTGCCCAACGCGTCATTTCTGCGGCTGTTGCCAGATGCACAATCAGCGGGTGATCCGCAGGACGACCCTTGGTGCTGAACACCGTCATCACTGCGCGCTCACTCGCCGCATCAGCGCCCAAACCATAAACAGTCTCGGTGGGGAATGCTACCAATCCTCCGCTGCGTAACACGCTGGCAGCAAAGGCGATATCATCCGGGCTGCTTCCATACTGCGACATACGCAGACTCCAGTGAATGAGCACGTGTAACCCGGCGTCAGACTGACTGAGCCAGGCACAACTGATTACTTGTCGGTCACAGCGCCTTCAGACGCGCTGGAGACCAGCTTGGCATACTTGGCCAAAACGCCGCGAGTATACAAAGGTGCCGGCTGTATCCAGCGGGCACGCCGCTCAGCCATCACAGCCTCATCAATTGCTACGTTGATTTCGCGGGTTTCAGCATCGATGGTAATCAGATCGCCGTTTTCCAGCAGAGCAATAGGTCCACCATCAAAGGCTTCCGGCGTGATGTGACCCACCACAAATCCATGTGAACCTCCTGAGAAGCGGCCATCAGTAATCAGCGCCACCTCTTTACCCAGCCCTTTGCCCATCACCGCCGAGGTGGGTGACAGCATTTCGCGCATACCAGGCCCGCCCCTGGGTCCTTCATAACGAATCACAATGACATCTCCGGCGACTACTTCGCCATTCAGAATGCCTGCCAATGCCGCTTCTTCGCCATGATAAACGCGCGCAGTGCCTTCAAAACGCAAACCTTCCTTGCCGGTGATCTTGGCCACCGCGCCTGTTGGCGACAGATTGCCATGCAGAATAACCAGATGTGAATCCTTCTTGATTGGGTTGTCAAACGGGCGGATGATCTGCTGCCCGGCGGGATAGTCGGCCACATTGGCGAGGTTCTCGGCCAAGGTCTTTCCGGTGACAGTCAATGCGTCGCCATGCAAAAGACCAGCATCCAGCATGCGCTTCATCAGTGGCTGAATGCCGCCGATGGCAACCAGATCGGACATCATGTACTGACCACTGGGCCGCAGATCAGCCAATACCGGCGTGGTTTTGCCAATCTCGATAAAATCATCCAGCGTCAGTTTTACATCAACAGCGTGAGCCATCGCCAACAAATGCAGCACGCCATTGGTGGATCCCGCCAAGGCAATAATGACGCGAATGGCATTTTCAAAGGCCTTGCGGGTCATGATATCGCGAGGTTTTATATCCCGTGCGAGCAACTCAAGCACTTGCTGTCCTGCGCGGAAACTGTCCGACGACTTATCGCTGGAAATCGCATTCTGCGCGGAAGAGCCCGGCAGTGACATGCCCATGGCTTCAATCGCCGAGGCCATGGTATTGGCGGTGTACATCCCGCCACAAGAACCTGCACCCGGAATAGCTGTATCCTCGATCTGCTTGACCTTTAGCAGATTGATATCACCTTTGGCATGCTGACCGACTGCCTCGAACACAGAAATGATGTCTGTATGACCACTGCCCGGTTTGATTGTCCCGCCATACACAAAAATGGCAGGGCGATTCAGTCGCGCCATACCGATAAGGCAGCCTGGCATATTCTTGTCGCAGCCGCCCACGGCAACCACCGCATCAAAACCTTCGCAGCCGGCAACCGTTTCAATGGAATCAGCGATGACCTCGCGAGACACTAACGAATACTTCATGCCTTCAGTACCGTTGGCAATACCATCCGACACGGTAATGGTGTTGAATATCAGAGCCTTACCACCAGCTGAGTTGGCACCCCTTTCTGCCTCTTCGGCAAGTTTGTCGATATGCATATTGCATGGCGTGACATTGGCCCAGGTCGAGGCAATACCAATCTGAGGCTTCTTGAAGTCATCATCTGTGAAACCAACGGCCCGTAACATGGCACGCGCGGGCGCGGCCTCAACGCCGTCAACCACTTGGGAGGAATAGGTACGCATGTTGTCAGTGATCTTGGTCATTTTTTCCGTCCAGTAGTGTAGGTGTTGAATAAAGCAGGGATGATTCGACGAATTTGCCGCCCGAATTCGGTTCTCTTTTGAAGGGCGCTGGCATTTTAATCTGGCGTTAATAATCAGGTTAAGTCTTTTTTATGATTTTTCTTTGTTGTATCTGTTTGCCAATCATCAACTGGTCCAACCCTACAGACCGCCTTGACAGGCATAACTCACACAGCGAAAGTGTCATCAAGGTATAGTGCAGACTGTGCCTGATGAAGCACAGTAACGGGGAGAAACACATGACGGCCACATCAACGACCCACTATCGTTTCAGTAAGAACCGTCGCGCAATGCTGCGTCATTGTCTGCTGCTGTGGGCCGCATTGTATGGCGTTTGCGCAGGGATGCCTAACAGTCTTGCTCAGGACACCGCCAACCAGACCCCGGTACCACCGACTTTACAGATCATTATCGACGGCCATGAGCTGCCGGCCGACACTTACACGCTGTATGTAAAAGAAGTAGGCGCTGCAGCGCCGCTATTGGCGATTAACGAACACGTGCCACTGAATCCTGCATCCACGATCAAGACCCTGACCACACTGGCCGGGCTTGAGTTGCTGGGTCCGGCCTATACCTGGACAACCGAGGTCTACGCGTTGGGCGACATCAGCGACGGAACTCTACACGGCGATCTGTTGATACGGGGTGGTGGTGATCCGTTTCTGGTTGAGGAACATTTTCGCAGCCTGTTGAAATCTCTGCAGCGCCGCGG
>CANHAR010000186.1 GCA_947458495.1 Gammaproteobacteria bacterium
GCAACCTGCGCGCCAAGTCCATTGGTCAGGCGAAAGCGTCCGGACAAGATGTGGCACCGTTGTTGGCGGAAGTAAATGATCTGGGTGACCGGCTTGATGCCGCGAAATCCTCACTGGCGCAGGTTCAGGACAGCTTTAACAACGCGTGGATTCAACTGCCCAACCTGCCACAAGACATAGTGCCGGCCGGTAAGGACGAAAACCACAACGTTGAAATGCATCGCTGGGGCACACCCAAAGAATTTGGTTTTGCACCCAAAGACCACGTCAGCCTGGGTGAATTTCAGACTCAAAACGGTCAGGCCATGGACTTTGCCGCCGGCACCAAACTCACCGGTTCACGCTTTGTGGTCCTGCGCGGCAATGTGGCGCGCCTGCACAGGGCTCTGATCCAATTTATGCTGGACCAGCACACGCTGCAGCATGGTTACGAAGAAGCGTATGTGCCGTTTATTGTGAACAGTGCGTCACTGATGGGTACCGGCCAGTTGCCAAAATTTGCCGAAGATCTGTTCCGCCTGCAAGGCGAGCAGGAGTATTACCTTATCCCAACAGCGGAAGTACCGGTCACCAATCTGGTTCGCGATGAGATTGTGCCGGCCGACAAACTGCCACTGAAATACGTGTGCCATACCCCGTGTTTCCGCAGCGAAGCTGGCAGTTATGGTCGTGATACCCGCGGCATGATTCGTCAGCATCAGTTTGAAAAAGTGGAGCTGGTGCAGATGGTGCGTCCACAGGATTCCAATGCAGCACTGGAGGCGTTGACCGGACATGCCGAACGCATTCTGCAATTGCTGGAATTGCCTTATCGTGCCATGCAGTTGTGTGGTGGCGATATGGGTGCTGGAGCAGCACGCACCATCGATCTTGAAGTCTGGTTGCCATCACAGAATTGTTACCGCGAGATTTCTTCTTGCAGCAACTTTGAGGATTACCAGGCGCGGCGTATGCAGGCGCGCTGGCGAAATCCGGAAACCGGCAAACCTGAGCTACTGCACACCCTCAATGGCTCCGGGCTGGCGATCGGGCGCACGCTGGTTGCCATTGTGGAGAACTATCAGCTGGAAGATGGTTCTGTGCAGATCCCGGCAGCGCTGGTGCCTTATATGGGCGGCATCACCCAGTTGTAAAACCGTTTTAAACAGTTTTGTAAGGACATGAAAAATGGACTATTTGCCCGTCTTTATGAACGTGCGTGGCCAGCGCTGTTTGCTGGTCGGCGCAGGCGAAGTAGCCAGCCGCAAAGCCGCGCTCCTTGCGCGCACGGGTGCGTCGATTGTGGTTGTAGCCCCGCTGATCCGCGACGAAGTGCAACACATCATTGATGAACACGGTGGTGAAATTCACCAGCGCATTTTTATGGATGCAGATATCGACGGCGCAGTGCTGGTGATAGCCGCCACCGATAATGATGCCGTCAACCGACATGTATCCGCGCTGGCCAAGAGCCGGCAGATTCCCGTGAATGTAGTGGATCAGACTGAGCTCTGCAGTTTTATTGTACCGGCCATTGTTGACCGCTCGCCGGTGGTAATTGCGATCTCTACCGGGGGAAGTTCCCCTGTGCTCACCCGCGACATCAAAGAAAAAATTGAGATCCTGCTGCCGGCCGCCTATGGCAGACTGGCCAACTTGCTAGGCAGCTTGCGTGAGCGGGTCAAAGTCAGTATCAAAGGTTTCAGCCATCGCACGCGATTCTGGGAAAGGTTGTTGTCCGGCCCGATGCCAGAAATGGTGCTGAACGGCCGCGAGCAGGAAGCGATGGTATTGTTTGAGCAGTCCCTGGTGGAATCTGAACTGTCGCCGGTGAGAGGTGAAGTCTATCTGGTAGGCGCGGGACCCGGTGATCCCGATCTGCTGACACTCAAAGCCCTGCGCCTGATGTATGCGGCCGATGTGGTGTTGTTTGACCGTCTGGTGTCGGATGAAATCATGAGCAAAGTTCGCCCGGATGCCGAGCGCATTTTTGTTGGCAAAGAAGCCAAACACCATCCGGTGCCACAGGAAGAAATCAATGAAATGCTGGTTCGCCTGGCACTGGAAGGCCGCAAGGTCTTGCGGCTCAAAGGCGGTGACCCGTTTATTTTTGGTCGTGGCGGTGAAGAAATCGACAGACTGGCAGCAGCAGGCATTGCATTTCAGGTGGTGCCCGGAATTACTGCGGCCTCTGGATGCGCGTGTTATGCGGGCATCCCGCTGACGCACCGTGACTACTCGCAGTCCGTACGATTTGTCACCGGCCACATGAAGAACGATCTGCCCGATCTGGATTGGCCGGTATTGGTCAAGGAAGATCAGACGCTGGTGATTTACATGGGCCTGATTACCCTGCCGGTGATCTGTGAGCAGCTACAACTGCATGGCATGGACGCTCAGATGCCCGTGGCCATCGTGGAGCAGGGCACCACACCCAGACAGCGCGTCGTGACCGGTACCTTGTATTCCATTGCGGAGCAGGTCAAACAGGCTGACATCAAAGCGCCAGCGATCATTATCGTTGGAACTGTTGTGAAACTGCAGCGCGAACTGGCCTGGTTTAATCCCGGTCAGTAGCAGTGTCAACGGCGATTGACCGGCGCAGCGCTGGCAGATACCAACCCAGACACAGCGCACGCAGCACCACAAACACAATAAACGCCATCCACAACCCAGCCAGTTGCCACAGGTCAATCAGCAGCAAACTGAGTACAAAAAACACCAGTGCCGAGACCACCGACGCGTTGCGCATCTCGCGGGTACGCGTTGTCCCGATAAAAATGCCGTCCAATTGAAACGCTGCAAACGCCAATGCCACATACAGCGCGGCAAAAGGCACCGATGCAGCAGCGGCCTGACGTACCGCCTCATGCTGGCTAAGCAGCGGTACCATGTGGTCTCCTGCAAAAAAAATCCCAGCGGCCAACACCAGCGCACTCAAACCCGCTAACTGTGTGGATTTGAGCACCGCCACATCAAATGCCGAAGCATCTTTTGCGCCCGCGGCCTCTCCAACCAAGGCCTCTGCCACATACGCAAATGCATCCAGAAAAAACGCTGAAAACGAGATCAACTGCAACAGGATATGGTTGGCAGCCAGCACATCATCACCAAACTGTGCACTCTGGCGTACAAACCACGCAAAACTGGCTACCAGCAACAAGGTGCGAATCATGATGTCTCCGTTGGCAGTCAGAGTTTGTCGCCAGCGGGTTTTGTCACGTAAACGTGTCATCGGGATAAATGACGACGGTATCAGCTCAAGATTGACCGCGAAATGTGTTCTCACCCAGCGCAGCCTGAGTGCCCGGTACAACAAGCACAAACCCAATAACACCGTTGTCCATTCAGCCACTGCGGTGCCTAACGCAATACCCTGTGCGCCCATTCCCCAGTACCCGGCGAACAGAATATCCAACACAATATTGAGACTATTCAGCACCAGCTGCACCAGCAGCAGTGTCTTGTTCATACCCAAACCAATCAGACAACCGCTGATGGCAAATAGCACCAGCGCTGCCGGTGCGCCCCAGATGCGCGCAGCAATATAATCCAGTGTGGTGGCTTCAACGGCGGTGCTGCCCTGCAGCAGACTTAGCGAAACGCGGGCGATCAGAGACTGCACCAATATCAGCACCAAGCCAATCAGTACGGCCATCAACATAGCGCGCAGAAATGCGGCACGAACTTCTATTTCGTCGCGGGCACCCACAGCCTGGGCCACAAAACCTGTGGTACCCATGCGCAGGAAACCAAAACCCCAATACACAAAACTGAAAACAACCGCACCAAAGGCTATGGCACCTAAATCACTGAGTGATCCAAGATTACCAATCACGGCGGTATCAGAAAGACCTAAAAGGGGGACGGAGGCATTGGCCAGTACCACTGGCCATGCTTTTTGCAGAATATCACGGTAGCGAAGTGCCACAGCGGCAAGCCCTAGCGGAAATCAATCATCGGGGTTTTCAGCCGCCAGTCGCCGCTGTTCAGCTTCGGCTGCCTCTGCGCGGGCGTCCTCGATAACCGCCATGATTTCATCAATATTGGCATTTTCGGCACGACGTTCAAACTTGCCAGTCAGCACCGCGCCGGGACGCAAGGCACCGCGCTGGTATAGATCCCATATCTCAGGCCCGTAAAAGGTGCCTCGCAACTCGGGCGCAAAACGTCCGAAATATCGGGTCATATTCTCCACATCACGGATAAACATCGATGCAGCGCTATTGTTACCCGCTGCGTTCACCGCCTGTGGCAGATCGATAATTACCGGTCCGTCGGCAGCCATCAGCACGTTAAACTCTGACAGATCCCCGTGGATCAAACCTGCACACAACATCTTGACGATATCTTGCATAATGCTGGCATGAAAGCGTGTCGCATCAGCGGCCGACATCTGCACATCATTGAGCCGCGGAGCTACATCTCCCTCGGCATCGGTAATCATATCCATCAAGAGCACACCGTCGACAAAGCCGTGTGTTTGTGGCACGCGCACTCCGGCAAGATGAAGACGACGCAGGGCATCCACTTCAGCGTTTAACCAGGCTTCTTCGTGACCGCGCTGACCATAACGGCTTTTTTTACCCATAGCGCGGGCATCACGGCTGTTGCGGACCTGACGGCCTTCCTGGTACTGCGCAGCCTGTTTGAAACTGCGCTTGTTGGCTTCTTTATAAATTTTGGCGCAGCGTAATTTGTCGCCGCATCGGACGATATAAACCTGAGCTTCTTTGCCACTCATCAGTTGGCTGATGACCTCGTCAATAAGGCCGTCATCTTCCAGTGGCTGCAAACGGGATGGTGTTTTCATGTTGCTGTTACGGGACTCCTGTCAGCAGGTTATTAGTCTTTGATATCACTGAAATTCTTGCGAACATCCGGCAACTTTGAGCGATATTGGTCACGGTCGCCAAAATCAGCAAAAGCATGGTAGGGGCAATGGATACTTTTAAGTTGCGCCGGTCAAAAACGACATGATCAGAGCGCTTTACCTTGAGAACACCAAACAATAGAAAACACAGCATCTGATACAGGCTGACCAGAGCGTCCATGACAATGGCAGGCAACAGGCAAGACCAGATAATTGGCAGACATACGATGTGTTTCATTTTGGCGCGACGCAGATAGGTCAGCACGCTCAGCGCCTGAGTGCGATGGCGAATCACTACCTCATCTTTGAAATGAATGGCCTTCTCAGTGATCTCGAAACTATCAATGCGTATACGCTGTATTTCCTGTCGCAACTCTTGCTCCAGCGTGCGAATTTCATCAGCTATCTGTGTCGCGCGCTTACTCAAATTTGCTCCGTCTGGCGTGTTAAAAACTGCGTGTTGTCAGTCGATGAGACCATATCGCGAACGCAGAATCTCCACAATCTCGGATTTCGGATTCGCGGGAAGATGAGGTCGTTGTCCTGTAATTTTTTCCGCCATACCCAGATAGGTATCGGATACCTGCATCAGGGCTTGCAAAGGCAACGCATGGTCCCGCGCCAGCGCAATGCGCTCTGGCATCCGATCCTTGTTTAACAAGATATCCGGGTCAGGGAAGTGCCCCAGCAAAAACTGCCGGAAAGCTTCTTTGGATTGCTCAACAATACTGCCCTGACGGTATGCCGCACCATCCCAAATGCGCGAGGAATCCGGTGTCCCAACTTCATCCATATAAATCAGTTTTTCCACGCCGTGTTGATCACGCACGTAACCAAATTCAAACTTGGTATCAACAAACACCTGATCAATACCCGAGAGCGCCCGGCTGATCACTGCAAAACCCTCACTTAACAGCCTTTCATACAAATCAACATCGCCAGGCGAACGGAAGTTAAAC
>CANHAR010000187.1 GCA_947458495.1 Gammaproteobacteria bacterium
CCAGCTTGCGCAATCGTTACCTGGGCTTTGTTTACCAGTTTCATCACCTGTTGGGCGAGTTCTCAGCGCTGGAGAACGTGGCCATGCCTTTGTTGATTGGAGGCAGTTCCACAAAAGTTGCCAGTGGCAGAGCGGCTGAACTGTTGTCCCGGGTAGGATTATCACATCGACTCACGCACAAACCCTCGGAGCTATCCGGCGGTGAGCGCCAACGCGTCGCGATTGCCCGGGCGCTGGTCAGTTCCCCGCGTTGTGTATTGATGGATGAGCCCACCGGTAACCTGGATCACCGCACCGCGCAGGGCATCCATGAATTGATGCGCTCCCTTAATCAGCAGCTGGATACCAGTTTTGTTGTGGTGACTCACGATGAGCGGTTTGCGGCGACGCTGGATCGAGTGCTGGTGCTCAATAACGGTTGTTTGCAGGCGGCCGACGCGTGAATACCGACAGTCGCCTGCAGCCAAATCAGTCAGATCAGCCATCCGGGACGCGGGAGGTGTTACCAACCTGGCTTTCAGCACGCATTGCACTGCGCTACATCAGTGTTGGCAGGCGCAGTCAGCTGGTGAGTTTTATGTCGCTGCTGACGATTGGCGGACTGGTACTCAGTGTCACGATCCTGATTGCGGTGTTGTCGGTGATGAATGGTTTTGACCGTGAAGTGCGCGAAAGTGTGTTAGGGGTATTGCCGCATGCCACCGTCACCACGCAAGAGCGACCGCTATCTGCAAGCTGGCAGGCGCTGGATGAGCGTTTGCAGAGCGTGCCAGGTATTGAGCGCACCGCGCCGGTGTTAACGGCCAATGGCGTGTTATCCGGGCCGCTAGGCAGCAAGGGTGTCCTGGTCAATGGTATTGATCCCCAGCGTGAACTGCAGATTTCACGCTTGCCACAGTTTATGCGCTCCGGCTCTGTAGAGGCGCTGTCGGAACAACGTTTTCAGATCATCATGGGGCAGACACTGGCTGATCGCATGGGCGTAGGGCTTGGAGACAGTGTTAGTCTGTATTCACTTAACGTTTCCATCAACCCGGTGGCACCTTTGCCTGTGCAGCGCCGCTTCACCGTGGCCGGCATTTTCCGGGTAGGCACTCAGGAGCTGGATGAAGAGTTGGTGATGATTGCTTTGCCCGATGCTCAGGCCTTGTACCGCCAGCCTGACAGCTACGACGGTCTTCGCCTGCGCACCCGCGATGTGCTGGCTGTTAATCAGTTGCGCGATGCGATCGAAGAGCAACTGCCCCAGGGTTTCTACGTTGAGACCTGGACAGAATGGTTTGGTGCAATTTATGAAAACATCCGTCTGTCGCGCACGATTGTCGGATTTTTGTTGTGGCTGCTGGTTGCAGTTGCGGCCTTTAATCTTGTGGTTAGCCTGGTGATGATTGTGCGCGACAAGCGCTCGGACATTGCAATTCTGCGCACAATGGGTGCATCGCCCGGCATGATTGGTCGGATTTTTGTGCTGCAAGGCTGCCTGATTGGTCTGATCGGCGCGGGTATTGGACTGGTGCTTGGCTCTTTGTTGGCGCTGAATATCAGCGCTCTGTACCGTTGGATGGAGCAGGCCACCGGGACTAGCCTGCTCAGTGCTGACGTGTATCCCGTGGACTTCCTGCCCTCACAGCTGTTGTGGTCTGATCTGGCCTGGGTCAGCAGTGGTGTATTGATATTGTGTCTGCTGGCCAGTCTGTATCCGGCATGGCGTGCAGCACGGGTATTACCTGCGGAGGCACTGCGCGCGGACTGAGTCCAGTTGCTCAAAACTCCTGGTGCGTAATGCGCTATTTTAGTTCAGGCTCGGCAAGCGCTATTTTCCCATGCATCTGTGACGATTCCCCGCTATAAAACCTGAGCATCGGCCGATGTCCGGAGATGCTGTTATTGGCTTCGCGGGAGTGCCTATGCGTTTACGGCTATTGGCTTTGTGCCTGGGAATAGCGCTGCACAGCCGCTCAAGCGAACTGCCTTTGCTGCTCTTGAATAACTATCAGTCAGCCAGCCGGCTGGTGATGGTTTTGAGTGTGTTGTTGCTGCTGCTGGCAATTGCCTTGTCCAATCCGCAGAACAGGCTGTTAAAAGCGGTCAGTTACGCAGGTTTGTTCGGCGCAGGTTTTTTCTGGGCCATGGCGCTGGCACAACATCAAATGCATCATCGGTTGCCGGTATCGCTGGAAAGTCAGGATTTCTGGCTGATCGGGCAGGTTGCCAGTCTGGTGCGAGCGCCACCGGCGACACAGGCAGCAGCTGCTGACAGCTTCAACCGGCGCACCAGTCAGTTTGAGTTTGTGGTGCAGTCCGCCTGCCTGCGCCTGCTTCCTGAGCAGTGTGAAGCGGGCAATCGGTTGATGAAGGGCATGAGAGTCTCGTTGAGTGACTACGCCGGTTTGCCTGTCAGCACTGGTGAGCGCTGGCAACTGCGCGTGCGTGTCAACCGGCCCCATGGTTTCTCCAATCCAGGTGCAAGTGATTTTGAAGCAGCGCAGTTTCAGCGCGGCATCATGGCACGTGGCTACATCCGCGAAACGACATTCAATAAACGGCTTGCCGAGGCAAGCCCCAGCGTCAACACGACCCGCGCTGCACTGGCGACACACATACAGCAGGCAGCTATCCCGATTGACAGGACTTTGAAGCACACTGGCCTGCTTACGGCGCTGGTGATCGGAGATCATCAGGGTATCAGCGGTGAACAATGGGATACGTTTACCGACACTGGCACCAATCATCTGGTGGTGATCTCCGGTATGCATGTCAGCTTTATGGCACTGACAGCCTGGTTGTTTTTTAACCTTGTTGTTCGGGTGTCACCAACGATGCTGTTGATTATGCCGGCACAACATTGGGCCGCGCTGGCGGCGATGCTGGCGGCGCTGGCGTACAGCCTGCTGGCCGGTTTCTCGCTGCCAACGCAGCGCGCGCTGATCATGATTGCCGTGCTGATGGGCAGTCGACTGGCCGGGTTGGCCATTGCACCGACTGACTCACTGTTGATTGCCGCGACGCTGGTGCTGATCAAAGATCCGCTGGCGGTCACACAGGCTGGTTTCTGGTTGTCATTTGGCGCGGTGGCATCGCTGTTTCTTGCGTTTTTCGGGCATGGTCAGCCTGCTGCCAGTTTCCCCGGGTGGCGTCAGCAGCTGGACACGGCGTGGCAGCGCTGGGTATATCCGCAGTGGGTTGTCAGTGCCGGTTTATTGTTGCCATTAATTCTGTGGACCGGGCAGGTATCGGTGATTTCGCCACTGGCCAACGTGATAGCTATACCGATGGTGAATCTAGGTGTGGTACCGCTGGCCTTGCTGGGATCCATCGCCGTCTCGATTGGGATTCCTTATGCCGGCTGGATGCTGGTCATCGCCGATGTTGTGCTGGGGTGGATGATGAGTTTTCTGCAGTGGTTGCTGAGTTGGACACCTGGTACCTGGCGGCCGGCAGTGCCCGGATGGGATGTCATGGTCCTGATGGCGATCGCCAGTGCGCTGTTGCTGGTGCCACGAGGACTTGTGCCGCGCTGGCTGGCGCTGTTGATGCTATTGCCGCTGTTAAGAGCACCGGAGGCTGCGCGTCCGGCACCAGGCCTGATGTGGGTGCGTTTCCTGGATGTCGGGCAGGGGCTGGCGATTGTTGTGCATACCCACAGGCATACCTTGGTGTTTGATACCGGTCCGCCGCTGGGGCCGGACTATGATGCGGGTCAGGCCGTGTTGCTGCCATATCTGCGCTGGAGCGGTGTTGCTGAGATAGACAGGGTCATTGTCAGTCACTGGCATGCTGACCACAGCGGGGGACTTGAATCACTGCTGAATGAATACCCCTCGCCTGGGCAGCCAATGTCCTGTGAGTCGGGCCAGCGTTGGCAATGGGATGGTGTGGACTTCCGGGTGTTGCATCCCGGCCGCAGTGCGCATGCTAACAGCGATCCCAACAACAGTTCCTGCGTGCTGCTGATGGAAAGCAATGGCCAGCGGGTTTTGCTGACCGGTGATATTGAAGAAGAGGCGGAGCGCCGGTTACTCGGTGAATGGCCTGACGTACTTGCTGCGGACATTGTGCAGGCACCTCATCATGGCAGTCGCAGTTCCAGCACCCCGGCGTTTGTGGCTGTCGTGCAGGCACAGTGGGTCATCATGTCAGCAGGCTACAATAACCGCTTTGATCACCCGCACCCCGAGATTGTCTCGCGTTATCAGCAGGCAGGCACTCAGGTTGAGATCACTGCTCACAGCGGTGCTGTGCTGTTTGAGCTGGGAGGCAAACAGCCGCGCTTGCTGGAGAGGCACCGTGATTCGGCGCGCCGCTTCTGGCACACCAAACGCTGAGCAGCTCAATTCCAGGAAGTTATGGTAAAGTAGGCGCCGGAACAGCGGAGGTGACAGTTGTGGTAGAAATTGTGATTGCTGGTGGCTGGTTAATGCTGCCGATTATTTTGTGTTCAATCCTGGCGATTGCCATTGTTATCGAACGATTCTGGACCCTGAGCGTCAACCGCGTTGCGCCACGCTATGCAGTGGGCCAAATCTGGACCTGGATCAAGAATAATGAACTCGATTCCACGCGGTTGCGCGAAATCCGCCTGGCCTCGCCGCTGGGTCAGATTCTGGCCGCAGGGCTGCTGCAGGCGCGACAGGGTCGCGACGCCATGAACTCCGCTATCTCCCAGTCAGCTGCCGTGGTCATCCACGAACTTGAACGATATCTCAGCACCTTGGGGACAATTGCCGCCATTACTCCTCTGCTGGGCCTGTTGGGAACGGTGATCGGCATGATCCGCGTATTTACCGAAATCATGGTGCAAGGCACTGGCAACCCCAATGCGCTAGCGGGCGGAATCTCCGAGGCGCTGATTACAACAGCCGCCGGTTTGTGTGTTGCAATCCCTGCCTACGCTTGTCACCGCTTTTTTGTGCGCCGCGTGGATACGCTGGTGTTGGCGCTGGAGCAGGAATCCGGCAAGCTGGTCGACGCGCTGCACGGTGACCGGCGCGTTGATGTGCGTGAATTCAGCATTCCCAAAGAGCAAGCAGATAGCGAGAAATCAGCGTGAATTTTCCCCGCCGCACGCTGGTAGACCCTGAAATCAACCTGACCCCGTTGATTGATGTCGTGTTCCTGCTGTTAATCTTTTTTATGGTGAGCACCACTTTTACGCGCGATACGCGTCTCACCGTGAATCTGCCCGAAGCCGATGCCAACAGCAGCGAGAGTCTGCCAGATCAGATTGAAGTGACCGTCAGTGAAGCAGGGCGCTTCAGTGTTAACGGGGAAGTGCTGAGTAACAGTCAGGCGAGCATCTTAGGCGATGCAATCCTGCAGGCGGCGCAGCGCGATCGCAGCCGGCCGGTGCTGCTGGTGGCTGATGCCGAGGCTACTCATCAATCAGTCGTCACCGCCATGGATGCTATTGGTCGGGCAGGATTCAGTCGTCTCAGCATTGCTACCCGTCCCCCTCAGTCAGCCGACACGCAAACCACTGATCAAACGCCGTTAACGATGCCAGCCAATCAGGAGTAACGGGCCCGCATGAATCAGACAACAACTCCCCCTGACAAGCATGCTCCTGATCTGGCAAAGGGCTCTCCGCCCAATGCAACCCATCCAGTCACGGTGATGACTGGCATGCAGGTCTATCGGCGGCTGTTGTCCTACCTGCGCCCCTATGCCGGTGTGTTTTGTGTGTGTGTACTGGGTTACATGATCTATGCAGCCAGCCAGGCAGCTGTGGCTCCGTGGCTGGGTTGGACCATCGATCAGGTGGAGGCGCGCAGCGCCGAG
>CANHAR010000188.1 GCA_947458495.1 Gammaproteobacteria bacterium
ATCGGGCTCGCATTCCAGTTAGTCGACGATGCGCTTGACTATGACGGCAACACAACCGAACTGGGCAAAAACATCGGAGATGATCTGGCAGAGGGCAAGCCTACATTGCCGCTGATATTTGCGATGCAACACGCCAGCGATGAAGAACAAGCCATCATCCGTCAGAGCATCCTTACCGGCGGCACAGATCGCCTAGCTGAGGTCATTAAAATCGTTTTGCGCTGCGGTGCTCTTGACTACACTCGACAACTCGCGCGCCATCACGCAGACGAGGCGGCAGCAAAACTGATGCAACTCCCAGAGTCCACCTACCGCAGTGCCTTGCTACAAATGTGTGAACTGGCTGTTTCACGCGCCAGTTAATCCGCACTACTCCGTATCGCTAGAGTTTCCTTTTCAGGTATGTTAAATCAGCAACTCGATGAGACAACAACTCGTTCGTGATGACTGACCATGCCCCGAACATTTGCCTGAAGAGCGGAGTACCAACGCAATGCCATTTACCGAGACAAGACCCATACTCGACACTGTTGCAGACATAGAAGCATTTGAAAGTGCACCCTTTGCTGAACGCTTTCCTGCTGCACACGCGCTTGAGCTGATTGAAAAAAGTGCTGAATTGTATGGCGAGGACCCGGCAATCGAGTTTCTTCTTACTGGCAGACGCGACGAACAGCCAACCAAACTAAGTTTTAACGCTCTCGCCAAACTTACACGCCAGACAGCCAATCTGCTGAGTTCACTGGGCCTGCAAGGTGATCAGTCAGTATCCATTCTGTTGCCCATATTGCCACAGTCGCATCCGTTGATTCTGGGCAGTCAGGTTGCCGGCCTGGCTAATCCGATCAATCCGCTGCTGGAACCGGCACACATCAGTGAAATCATTCAAGCCACAGATGCCCGAGTTATTGCTTGCCTTGCACCATCAGCTCACAGTGATCTCTGGCAAAAACTCCTGAAGATACTGCCTGACTTACCTAAAGTGCACACCATACTGGCAGTACATCAGCCAGGTTTGACCGATGCATCAGCCAGCCTTGAACTCCCCTTTCCAAATGTGAAGGTCATTGACTTTAATGCAGCCCAAGCCATGCAAGTCGCAGACCGACTGGTACAGCCCAGAAAGATCACTGCAGACACACTGGCAGCCTGTTTCCATACCGGAGGAACTACGGGCAAACCAAAAATTGCGCAGCTGACTCACGGAAACATGGCATATCTCGGACAATTAGCTCGCGTGCTCAACTCTCATATTGGCCGACAAACAGCCTTGTGCGGACTGCCATTGTTTCATATCTATGGCGTTATCATTCTGGGCATAGGCGCATTCAGTTCCGGAAACAGGGTTGTCTTGATGACCCCATCGGGTTTTCGTAACCCTGAGGTAATCAAAAATCTCTGGCATCACGTTGCACGCTTCAAGGCAAAAAGCTTTGCAGCTGTTCCTACAGTGCTGACAGCCCTGGCTCAGATTCCAGTGGGTGATGAGGATATCAGTTGCCTGAAGCGCATTAATTCCGGAGCCGCACCGCTGTCACCAGCCTTTGAGCAGCGGTTCGAAGAGCGATACCAACTGATCGTCACTAACGGATATGGGATGACCGAGACAACCTCGTTGATCTCCCGGGCACCGGATACTCAACCCCCGGGCAGTGTAGGTTTGCGTTTGCCGTATTCAAGAATCCGTATCGCAACGCTGGGAGCTGACAATAACGCCTCTGATTGCGCTCTCGGGCAAAGTGGAGTGGTACTTGTTAAAGGTCCACAGGTGTTTGCCGGATACAAGGCAGCCAATGACAATGCTCAGGCATGGATAGACGGCGAGTGGTTCAATACAGGCGACCTCGGTTACATGGATGACGCGGGCTTTCTCTACCTGACCGGAAGAGCCAAAGATCTTATCATTCGCGGCGGCCACAATATTGACCCGGAGATCATTGAGGAGCCGCTGAACCGTCACCCTAGCGTCTTAAGCGCCATCGCAGTTGGCATGCCAGATCCTTACGCAGGCGAGTTGCCAATGGCATTTGTAGTGCTGCAACCAGGCGCCAGCACAACAACCGCTGAATTACTCACTTACTGTGAGGCGGAGGTCTCTGAACGGGCCGCCATACCCAAACGTATCGAGATCATTGCCGCCATGCCAATCACTGCTGTTGGCAAAATTTTCAAACCAGTCCTGCGCGAGCAAATCAGCGCCGCGGTCCTGTCAGAACATTTAGTCAAGCAAGGCATTTCCGCAGAAGTAACGTGCCGGGCGGATAACAAAACAGGGCTGACCGCGTCAATAAAATTGCACGACCCAGCAGATAAAGCAGCAACGGAAGAGTTACTCTGCAGCTATAACGTTGTGGTTAATATTTCAGGCTAATCAATAACCTGTATCGTCAGGCCAGCACTGGTAGAGCGCAGTATTGAGCGAGTCTCAATACGGCGCAAACGGTTCTGGCTGGCTCGATAGGTCTGGTCACCCAACTCTCTGACCGCCACTGACATCATCGAAAGATCATCGTAAGCCTTGGAGTCCCCCAGTTCCCTGAAGGTCAAACCGAGCGCCAGATAAAAGTCCGGCTCAAGGTCATTGCGGCGGATGGCCTCCTGAAAATGCTCGCGGGCCGTGTCGAAATTTTTTTCCTCAAAGGCCAGATTACCCAACATATAGTGATAATAGGGATTGCGGTTGTTGTATGACTGAACCGCGCGGCGATAGCGCTGGGACTTGGCAGTCTCGCCGATCTCTGCATAATAACGTGCAAGATTGTTTATAGAACTGGCGTTATTTCGGTCCAGCAAAGACGCCTTTAAAAAGCTGTACTCCGCCAGTTCTGGTTTATCCAGACGCCCCAACGCACTGCCTATATTGTTCCACGCCATCGCCAAACCCGGATCAAGCGCCAATGCAACTCTGAACAATTCAAGCGCCTGTTGCGGCTGTCCATCAATCAGCAGTTCAACTGCCAGATTGTTAAAGTAAAGAGCCTGTGCTGCAGTATCGGAGATGACTTCTGCAGTCTGCTGCTGGAGCCTGACTTCTGGTGTGAAATCAATAATATATTGGTTGGTGGGGCTGATTCGACCCAATGCATTTATGTGTTCACTGAGTATTAGCAATTCACCGCGACGATTCCACATGGGGCGTATCTGCACGGTCTGGTAACTCACTTGCAAACCAAGATGCCTTGCCATGCCTATGTAAAGATTTACCAGCGACAAGCAATTCGCGCGGCGCTCCCTGAAAGCCTCAGAGGCCGTAAAATTAGCGGTATCGTCATATTGTATGTTCAAAAATTCCGGTTCAAACAAGATTGTTTGCAGCCGCTCAACCAAGGCCCAACCGCCAAGACCCGGTTCAATATTAGCATCCAGATAGTCAATAACGGATTGATCCAGAGCCAGCAGATCGATGTCGGGCACCTCAATAGTATCGCCGAGTATCTGCAACTCGAACTCAACACTTTCTCTAAATCCAGGGTTGAGCCCGGAAAACTGACACGCGCCAAGTAATGACAGTAACAACAGAAGAAAAATTACCCGAAAAGTCTTTAGCACCCGCGCCACCCAGTCAGGAATTCGTTCTGAGAAAGACCGCCAAGCTTTGGAGTTCATTCCAAAGTCTGCATCGCATTCTGCACCAGAACAACAGAAACCAGAAGCCCAGGGAGGTCATCACATATTCGGGTAACTTGGCCCACCGCTGCCTTCGGGCACTGCCCACTTGATGTTCTGAGAAGGATCCTTGATGTCACAGGTTTTGCAATGCACGCAGTTCTGGGCGTTAATCTGGAATCGCTTGCCACCAGCGCCATCATCAAGCACTTCGTAAACGCCCGCAGGACAATAACGCTGCGCGGGCTCGTCATACATTGGCAAATTGTGAGCAATCGGTATGGATGCATCAACCAACTTCAGGTGACAAGGTTGATCTTCCGCATGATTTGTATTCGACAGAAACACCGACGACAGCTTGTCAAACGTTATTTTTCCGTCAGGTTTTCCATAAACAATTTTGTTACAAGCGGATGCCAGCTTCAGTTGCGCATAGTCAGGTGATTTGTCGTGAAAAGTCAGAGGGAAGCGACCACCAAAAATATTGTGCTCTACAAAACTCAGGCTGCTGCCGATCCAGAATCCAAAATTATGAAAACCGGCGCTGAAGTTACGTGTCTTATATAGTTCATCTCGCAGACTGGACTTAGCAAATCGTTCACCGTACTCCATCAGATCATGGCCTGATGGCACAGACTCCTGTTTCAGAGATTCCATCACTGATTCCGCTGCCAACATGCCCGAGCGCATTGCAGTATGACTGCCTTTGATCTTAGCCGCATTGAGCGTGCCAGCATCACAACCGATCAGCAGACCGCCCGGGAAACTCATTTTTGGAAGTGAGTTTAATCCGCCTTTGTTCAGCGCACGGGCACCGTAACTGAGACGTTTTCCACCTTCAATATATTGTTTGATGACAGGATGAAGCTTGAATTTCTGGAATTCATCAAATGGACTGATATGGGGGTTCTTGTAACCCAGATCGACAATTAAACCAAGATAGACCTGATTATTTTCAGAATGATATAAAAACCCACCACTGGAACCCGCGTAGCTGTCGCCAATCATCGGATAGCCAGCGGTATGTACAACCAACCCTTCCTTGTGTTTGGCAGGATCGATCTCCCAGACCTCTTTCAGACCGATACCGTAATGCTGGGGATCACTGTCTTTATCCAGTTCAAAACGGGAAATCAGCTCTTTACCCAGATGTCCACGGCAACCCTCAGCCAAAATTGTGTACTTGGCATGGAACTCAAAACCTGGCTCATAGGCATCTTTTTTGTTGCCATGGGCATCGACACCCATATCACCTGTAGCCACGCCTTTAACAGTACCATCGTCGTGATAGAGAATTTCAGCAGCGGCAAATCCGGGGAAAATTTCTGCGCCCAGTTCCGCCGCCTGCTCCGACAGCCAGCGACATAGGTTACCCAGTGAGACGATGTAGTTGCCATGATTGCGCATGGGTTTGGGAACTAGCAGATCGGGAAATCGAATGGAGTTTTCAGAACCTGGCAGATAGTAGATATCGTCGCCTGTCACCGCCGTATTCAATGGTGCCCCCCGCTCTTTCCAGTCAGGAAACAGCTCGTTTAACGCAGAAGGCTCAAACACAGCGCCGGATAATATATGGGCACCCACTTCCGAGCCCTTCTCCAGGACACAGACAGAAATCTCCCTGCCAGACTCTTTGGCCAGTTGTAGCAGGCGGCAAGCTGTCGACAGACCCGCTGGACCCGCGCCCACGATGACAACATCAACTTCCATAGACTCGCGCTGCATGGCCTTTTCTCCCATTGAAACGTGCTGATGCGAACTGCAAAAAATCGGCTGCTAACCGACTGCCGAACACGGCAGGCGCCCAACCTCAAAAGGCCGGTATTATCCTCATTCCCGATACAAATCGCAAAACAAGGCTGCTTTGAGATCAACCAGATTTGCGGCTTAACCTTGTTACTGACCAGAGATACTCGCCACCAAGGCATCTTGCAGACCCGGGTATCTAAAAACAAATCCTTCAGCAAGCAGGCGCGCAGGTATCACATTCTGTCCGTTGAGCAACAACTGCTCGCCCATTTCACCAAACATCAGATGCACTATCGCAGCAGGTTGCGGA
>CANHAR010000189.1 GCA_947458495.1 Gammaproteobacteria bacterium
ATCGATTTCTCAAGACTTTTCTGTTGGTCTATCAACTGTTGCACCTTGTCGAACAAGTTATCTTCGCCCGTTTTGAGTAAATCACACACAGCACGGAGCACAGCTTCCTCTTTAGCCACGAATGCCAGCGCACCCATGCCGGATACGGCTTCAATACGTCGCACTCCAGCTGCAATGCCTGACTCAGACACCACTTTGAACAAACCTATATCACCGGAGCGCTCGACATGCGTACCCCCACAAAGTTCCGTGGAAAATTCGCCCATCGAAACAACACGAACCTCATCGCCATATTTTTCGCCAAACAACGCCATCGCTCCGAGCTGCATAGCCTTATCGATAGACATTATTTGCTTTGCAACTGGAAGATTACTAAGCACCTGAGTGTTTACAAGCTTTTCAATCTTTTGAAGCTCGTCAGCGGAAACAGGTGCCGAGTGCGAGAAATCAAATCGCAATCTGTCAGCTGTGACAAGTGAACCTTTTTGAGTGACATGCTCTCCGAGCACTAAACGCAAGGCAGCATGGAGCAGGTGCGTCGCCGAGTGATTGGCCATGGTGGCCCGACGGGTGGATTCATCAACTTCGGCGCTTAAAGTATCACCAACCTTAAGACTACCTTGCTGGAGCTTACCCTTATGCAGGACATATTCACCCTGCTTTTGTGTATCAGAAACGTAGAATTTTGTTGAAACATGCCCGGCTTGTCTGATTTCAAGAATGCCTTTGTCACCCGCCTGACCGCCAGACTCTCCGTAAAATGGGCTGCCATCCAGCAATACGACAGCTTCAGCCCCGCCTATCAGCGAATCGACAGACTGCGAGTTTTGGTAAATCGCCAACACTTTGCCTTGATGTTGCAAGTGCTCATATCCGACAAATTTTGTTGCAACCGTCGCTTCAATTGGCAATTTTTCGACTGCATTAAACTGGCTGGCAGCTCGCGCCTGTTGACGCTGACCTTCCATCGCTTTATCAAATCCATCCATATCCAGAGTCAAACCATGTTCGCGCGCCACATCAGCTGTGAGATCTACAGGAAAGCCAAAGGTGTCATAAAGTTTGAACACCGTATCTCCAGGGATCACCTTCCCGGAAAGTCCAGTTATCGCATGGTCAAGAATCAACATGCCATTTTCAAGGGTGCGTGCGAATTGTTGCTCCTCGTCGCGCAAACTTTTCTCAATTCGAGCCTGTTCTTTAGCCAAAGCAGGATATGCGTCCCCCATCTCGCCGACCAATGCGCCAACAAGCCGATAAAAAAACAGATCTTTTACGCCCAACTGGTAACCGTGACGCACTGCGCGGCGAATAATGCGCCGTAATACATAACCACGCCCTTCGTTGGAAGGAATGACACCATCGAGAATCAGAAATGAGCAAGAGCGGATATGGTCAGCAATCACCCTCAACGACGTGTTTGCTGTATCTTTTACTCCTGTAACAACGGACGCCGCACTCAGGAGATTCTGAAACAGGTCGATTTCATAGTTGCTGTGGACGTGCTGAAGCACTGCCGCAAGGCGCTCAAGACCCATACCGGTATCAACAGAGGGTTTTGGCAGAGGGACCAGAGTACCGTCAACTTGCCGGTCAAACTGCATAAATACCAGATTCCAAATTTCGATGTAGCGATCGCCGTCCTCATCAGGGCTTCCTGGTGGACCGCCCGCAACTTCATCGCCATGATCAAAGAATATCTCGGTACAAGGTCCGCATGGCCCGGTATCTCCCATCGACCAAAAATTGGATTTCTCACCTAGCCTGGTTACACGATCTGGTTCAATCCCGATTTCTTTGACCCATATCTCAGCAGCCTCATCATCATCGCGAAATACAGTGACCCATAGTTTGTCTTTGGGAAGTCCGAGTTCGACTGTTAAAAACTCCCATGCGTAATGGATGGCATCGCGTTTGAAATAATCACCAAAACTGAAATTCCCCAACATTTCAAAAAAAGTATGGTGACGCGCTGTGTAGCCTACATTCTCAAGGTCATTGTGTTTGCCACCAGCCCGGACACAACGCTGCGAACTGGTCGCGCGCTTATATGATCGCTGTTCAGCGCCCAGAAACAGGTCCTTAAACTGCACCATACCTGCGTTTGTAAATAGCAATGTAGGATCATTGGAGGGAACTAGGGAACTGCTGGCGACCACTTCGTGGCCTTTTGAATTGAAGTAGTCCAGGAACTTCTGGCGGATCTCATTGCTTTTCATCTGGGTGTCCATTAAGTAGCAGTCTGAATTGGCTTTACACAGCAGGTCTGATTATCAAAGGCGCTGATTATACTCTCACGCCACTGTTATTGAAGTCTGTCTCCAACAACAGCACGATAAAAGTTTATGATGCAGAATTAATCGTCAGGGATATCGATCTTACCGTTACTGGACAGGAGAATAGCAATCGGTCTTGTTTTCGGAAAATGCGATAGAACTATGGTTGTATAAATCAAGAAAGGGACGCACAGAAACATTCCAGCGACACCCCAGATAGTTCCTCAAAGAGCAAGATTAAACTAAATAACCACGGGGCTCAGATTTAGTGATGTACCCATTAATCGGGGCTAAATTTTGTTCCCGATAGTGATCTGCAGTGCACCAATACAAACCAGCGCCATCAAGAACAATGAAAATCCGTCAGTAGTTGACTGCGCTAAAGCAGTTGTGGCTGGAAAAAATGGTTACAACAATTTATCCAACAGTCGGAATAAAATTGAGTAAAAAATCAACGTTTCCCCATATCCGGGTAGTCCACTTCCAGCAGTCTCAGCACCAAATAGCTCAACAATCCAGGGCCGTGCTGGTCAGCATTTTGATTCTGATGTAACGCTGAATGTCGGAACGTACTTTTTCAATAATTTTTTGAACACGTTTTTCCTGTTCAACATCATTGATTAGCGCAGTAAGTTTTGATTCAAAATTTCCCTGTTCCCAAAACAGAAACAAGGTGTAAATGACAATGAGAATGCCGTCTGCGGCAAATCCAGTAAATGTCAGCGCAACAGCGGTAACCAGCGCAGAAATATCCAACCAGTCAGAGAGGTTTTGCCACAAACCATCGGCTGGCAAACTATCTGAGAGCGGGAAACGGGACCAGCAAATTTGTAGATTTGCTTCATAAAACCGCGCAACAGAGCCAAGATCATTGAGACTGCCACTAATGAATTGCACGACTATTGATAGCAACGTGGCCAACACAAAAATCGCAAGTACAATGCAGGCTGGTCTGAACAGGCGAAGATGGCCAAATCTGATACTTAAAATGAAATGGCCAGTACGTTGATCAGAAACCAGAATACAACCGCGATGACAAGAGGCTGGAAAAGCTGCTCATCAACCACATACGGATAGACCGTCAATGCACAAATACCTGCGACAGCCGCGTATTGCAGGATTTTTGATTGAGCTTGACCGGCCATCAACGGGAACTGCCTGCATTCGACTTATTCATCATCCGCGCGGTATAAACGTTTACAGGCTTGCGAATGCATCTATCACAATTGCTGGTGTCAGCAGTTGAGGCAGGATTCTAGGTTCAGCAGCTGGATCAGCAGGGTAAAGTATATAAAGTGGCACACTCGGTCGATTGAACTCATCAAGTACGCGGCTGATTTCAGGATCCTGATTGGTCCAGTCCCCTTTCATGTAAGCAATACCATACTCCTGCATGGCTTCCTGAACCCGTGTTGTGCTTAAAGTTGTTTGTTCGTTGGCGAGACAGGTAATACACCATGCAGCCGTCATGTTGACCAGTACCGGAGTGCCCGCGCTACGTAACTCAGCTACCCTGCTAGCAGAAAATGGTTCAAACTCAGAAGTAGTATCTGAATCACCTTCACTGGCAATCCCACCCGCGCGCTGCTCAAGTACCGGCATCTGCAAAACTGAGAGGGCCGTTAACAACAGCAATAAAATGACCACTCTGTTGAAGTTACGCCAGTTACCTGCGCTTAAAGAAGATTTCTGCAGCAACCAAAGCGCCAGTGCGATTAACAGCGCCGCTGAGGCAACTGCGGTCATACCATTGACCCCGGTCTGCATTCCAAGAACCCACAATAACCACAGCGCGGCCGCATACATCGGAAACGCCATCAGCTCTTTAAACGTCACCATCCATGGACCTGGCCGAGGCATATGCTTGATCAACCCAGGACTGAACGCCAGTACCAGGAATGGCAATGCCATCCCTAATCCCAGGAAAGCAAATACCAGCATAGCCACTATCCACGATTGCGATAGTGCAAACCCCAACGCAGCTCCCATAAACGGTGCAGTACAAGGACTTGCAACAACAGTCGCGAGTACACCAGTAAAAAATGATGAAGAATATCCGCCTTGCTGAGTGAGATTGCCGCCCACGCCCGTAAACCGCGTACCAAACTCATAGACCCCGGACAAGCTTAAACCCATCACGAAGAACACAAACACCAACATGGAAACGAACCAGGGGGACTGCAACTGGAAAGCCCAGCCTACCGCCTCCCCACCAGCCCTCAAAGCCAGCAGAACACTCGCCAGTACCAGAAATGTCGTGATCACACCCGCTGTGTAGGCCACTCCATGGATGCGATACTCCGATGCACTTGCTCCTGTTTTCGAGGTAAGACTCATTGCCTTAATCGACAGTACGGGGAAAACGCAGGGCATCAAATTCAAAATCAGACCGCCGGCCAGTGCCGATAGCAATATCATCAACAGATTCTGGTTCGCGGGCCCAGATAATGTCCCGCCTTGCTGCTCGGCGGCGACCGCGGCTATGGCAGCTAACCCCTGAACTTCCGCTATGTCAGCGTTTACAACAAAACTTCTTACAGATCCGTCAGCCCCCTGGACAGCCAACAGGCCAGGTACCGTTTGCAGATCTGTCAGCATACGTCGTGGCTGACCATGTGTTACCTGCACCAAACCCGGATAAATAGCCACGTCGCGGAGAGGGCCCGGGTCAAGAATGCGGCGCTGCTCGGGGAAAAACCATGCCTCGGTTACGTTATCAAATTCCCTATTGTTAGACGTCACGGAGAAACTAATACGGTCTCCAGCCACTGCGAACAAAGCATCAAGGCTGTGATCAGTTACCGGCAAGGTATCACGTGTCTGCGCGATAGCTGCCGACCATTGAGGATCTGCCCGAGATGGGCCGGTCTCGACTGGCAGATCCAAAGACACTGTCGCATCACCTATCAGACAAATTTCATCACACACCTGCCACTCAACGTGTGCAGACACCACAAATCTTTCGGATTCAAGCGTCTCAGGAATTTCTATCGGGACAAGTAACAGAACTTCAGTCTTGTAAGAAAAAGTAACCAGATCAGTACCCGGAAATGGCAACCATTCCGGGGTTGGCCAGTGGATATCTCCGGCGACTGCACCCTCAGGTAAAGTCCATTCGTGAATAAATGTGGCATCACCACTGTCGCCCGGCCATTTTGAATAGGTATGCCAGCCTTCGGTTGGATCCAGTCTTATTGCAGTCCAC
>CANHAR010000190.1 GCA_947458495.1 Gammaproteobacteria bacterium
CAGTCTGTCCATGCTGCGCGTGGACTGCATGTCTGCGATGACACTGTTGATGGCTTCGAGTTGGTCTGGGGTTTCTTCGAATGGAAAACCGGCTGCAAATTTCTCGTAGTCAATGTCATCAACGCGAAAGGTATGGCCCGTGCGCGATTCTCGCTTGGCATAAATATCCAGTAGTTCGACAGCAGCATCGCGGATTTTTTCTGCCGCTTTGCGTTTGTTTTTCTGCCAGGTATCGTTGCCAAGCGTATCCAGCGGCGCGTGTTCGGGATCAGTACCGCCGTAACGGCTGATCAGGTGTAACGAAGCAACCGGCACATAAAGCTTGGCCTTATTGGAATATTCAAGGGTGAGAAACTCGGCTTTGTCGCCATCAATGGTCAAGGTTTGCAAGCCAACGTAACGCCCCACGCCATGGTCGATATGCACCACTGCTGCACCCGGTGTTAGCTCTGTCAGGCTTCGTATGATGAAGTCAGTGTTGTCATTGGCTCTGCGACGGCGGCGGCGCTGGGCAATTTTTCTGCCCAACAACTGAGATTCAGTGATGACCATCAGTTTTGATGATGGCAGCATCAGACCTCTGTCCAGTGATGCAACGGTGATCGCTACATGCTCTGGGCTCTTGATAAATGCGTGCCAGTCGTCCACGGGTCGTGAGTTGATGCCAACCGAGCGCAGCAGTTCAGCCAGAGTTTCACGGCGCCCGGCGCTCTCTGCACAGAACAGCATTCGCCAGTCCGGCCGCGACACAATCAGTGATTGCAGGGCGCGCAGGGGACTGGCCAATGTATTGTCAGCGCCCAGCACCGGGAAATCTGTCATTCCTGCCACATGGTCCACGGTGATCAGGCTGAAGGCCTTCAGTTGCCGGAATAACTCTTCCGGCGACAGGAACAGCTCAGTGGGTGCCAGAATCGGACGCTGGCGATCATGACGACGGTCTTCATATCGGTTGTTGATGTCCTGCCAGAATCGCTGGGCTGGTTGGTCCAGTTGACGGTCGCGCAGAATCAGTGTGTTAGTAGGAAGGTAATCAAAAAGCTGACTGATCTCATCAAAAAACAGCGGTAGGTAGTATTCAATTCCTGCTGACGCGATGCCTTCGCTGATGTCCTGATAAAGGTTGCATTTGCGGGTATCGACATCAAACATGTCGCGAAAGCGGGCGCGAAACGCGGTTCTGCCTGCCTCATGCAGAGGAAATTCTTTGCCGGGAAGCAAGCGGATGCTCTTTACCTTCTCGCGGGAAAGTTGTGTTTCCGGATCAAACACACGCAGCGACTCAACTTCATCGTCAAACAGGTCAATCCGATAGGGCAGCTTGCTGCCCATGGGGAAGATATCCATGATTGCGCCACGCACGGTGAATTCGCCATGCTCGTAAACCGAGTCCACATGCTGGTATCCGGCACCGCTAAGCCGTTGCCGTAAACGGTCAACATTCAGGGATTCACCTACGCTGAGCATAAGGCTGTTGCCTTGAATGTAGCTAGGTGGGGGCAAGCGGTGCATCAGGCTGCTGACGGGCACAATCAGGATGCCCTTTTTCATATCGGGTAAGTGATACAACGCGCTCAGACGTTCCGACACAATGTCCTGATGGGGTGAAAAAGTGTCGTAAGGCAGAGTCTCCCAATCGGGCAGGCTCAGTATCGGCAGGGCTTCTGGCCCATGCTCGGGGATAAAAAACTGCAGTTCGCGCCGACGTTGCTCTGCCTCTTCACTGTTGTTGGTGATCAGCAGCAATGGCGCTTTGCACAGCCGCGCTGTCTGTGCCAGCGCCATACTGAATTGTGAATCTGGCAATGCCGGCCACTGTAGTGTGTGGCCTTCTTTGGGCATCGCTGGCGCAGTTAAATCAAAACCTGACATCTTTCTTCCACACGTTAAATTAACATTGTCAGGCGGATTGCCCGCGAAGTTCAGGCAACGCTGGTTGTCTTAAAACAGGGCGTGTATTCTGGCATAAGGCGGCTGTTGTGCACAGGCAATGCCCTGCCAAAAGGTCATTTAGGTTGCACAGCCCCACCAATCGCAAGATAATGTTCGCCTTTTTGATACAGAGCGCTTTTACCGGTATCACTTTTTTTAATTACTCCACAGACAGGTGCCGCACGTGACACGACCCAGCCCGGATGACTATTTCAGCGATTGGAAGCAAAGAGAAGCTCTGGTACAGGAAATGATTCCTGTGGTGGGTCGACTCTACAGTGAGCGTAATGTAGGCGTATTTGTTTACGGACGCGCCCTGCATAACCGCTCAGTGACTAATATCATGAAATCTCATCGGTTTGTGAGGCAGATCGATCGCAACGAGATGTCTGAGTTTGAATCCCATCCTATTTTGATGGCATTGTCAAAACTGGATTTGTGGCATTGCCATATTGATCTTGGCAAGTTGACAGTCAAGTACATGGAGATGGCCCAGATCGGCAAAGCGCCGGCGGTGCATGAGTACGTCAGAACGGAGTTGGCGGCGCTGATTGGGGTCAGGACCCCTCCCAGCGATAAGTCTCAGGATATCGTGTTGTTCGGATTTGGCAGAATCGGCCGCCTGATGGCGCGCCTGCTTATCGAGCGCACCAGCACCGGCGAAGTCATGCGTCTTCGCGCGGTTGTTGTGCGTCCTGGCAAGCCCGGTGACATCATCAAACGAGCGAGCCTGCTTACGTCTGACTCGGTACATGGGGCGTTCCAGGGCACAGTCAGGATTGATGAAGCTAATAATTGTTTGATCTGTAATGGCAATGTTGTGCAGATCATTTACGCCAATGCACCTGATGAAATCGACTATACCCAGTATGGTATTCAGGATGCCCTGATTATCGACAACACAGGTAGTTGGCGTGATGAGGAAGGTTTGTCGCGGCACCTCAAGTCCAAAGGTGCAAGCAAGGTGATGTTGACTGCGCCGGGTAAAGGCAGCCTCAAGAACATTGTGTACGGCATCAACCATGATCAGATTTTGCCGGAAGATCGCATTATCACCGCAGCCAGTTGCACCACCAATGCCATAGCGCCAGTATTGAAAGTGCTGAATGACAAGTATGGGATTGTCAGTGGTCACGTTGAAACCGTTCATGCTTACACCAATGATCAGAATCTGATTGACAATTACCACACAGGCAACCGTCGCGGGCGCAGTGCCGCTCTGAATATGGTCTTGACCGAAACGGGTGCGGCCAAAGCAGTGGTCAAGGCAGTGCCTGAGTTGATTGGCAAGTTGACGGGCAACGCCGTCAGGGTTCCGGTGCCTAACGTGTCTATGGCTATTCTCATGCTGAATCTGCAGACAGCCACCACCAAAGACGAGATAAACGAGTTTCTCCGCGTGCTGGCGTTGCACTCCCCGCTGCAGAATCAGATCAGTTACACCGAAGATCCGGATGCCGTCTCCAGTGATTTTGTGGGTTCACGTGAGGCAGCGATTGTGGATTCAAAAGCAACAATCGTTGAAGGTAACCGTTGTGTCTTGTACCTCTGGTACGACAATGAGTTTGGTTATTGTAATCAGGTCGTGCGTATGGTTTACAAAATGGCGGGTGTCAATTACCGGATTTACCCGCACTCAGCATGATTTTTTTGTCCGGTGTCAGCGTTGCTGGCACCGGTGCCCATTCTGAGTCCGTTCATTTAGCCTAATAAAACGGTGGCAAAACAAGGGCGATTTCCCTATAATCACGCGCGTTTTCGAAGAGTAGATATTCCAACTGTGTGCGTTGCATTGTGGCGGCGTCTCACTGGTAACTCCTACAGATTATCCTGAATACAATTTACTAGGCCTGTTGAATGATCAGAATTAAGCGCGGGTTGGATTTACCTATAAACGGCGCTCCAGAGCAGATAATTCATGACGCCAAGCCGGTTCATTCGGTGGCGATTCTGGGGCAGGATTACGTGGGCATGAAGCCCACGATGGAAGTAAAGGAAGGGGACAGGGTCAAGCTTGGTCAGACATTGTTCACTGATAAAAAAACTCCGGGTGTCATCTACACTTCTCCGGGAACGGGCACTGTCAGTGCCGTCAATCGTGGTGACAGACGCCTGTTTCTGTCAGTTGTCATAGAGCTAGAATCTGGTAGCAGCGAACAGATCAGTTTTGCAAGTTACTCCGAACCGCAGTCTGCTGCTCTGTCCCGCGATAAGGTCGTAGAGAATCTGGTTAATTCAGGACTCTGGACAGCTCTGCGGACGCGGCCATTTAACAAAGTGCCAGATCCTTCCAGTAAGCCCTCTTCATTGTTTGTCAATTTGATGGACTCCAATCCGCTGGCGCTGCAACCAGAAGTTGTGGCTCGCGAGCATTCCCAGGACTTGGTGCGCGGAATCAATCTTTTGGCGAAACTGACTGACGGTAAATTATTTGTATGTCGTCGTGAAGGCAGCTTTGCAGGGCTTGAGAAAGAAGCGTTTGCCGGAAACGTGCAGGTTGAAGATTTTAGCGGGCCGCACCCGTCGGGACTGACAGGGACTCATATCCATTTCCTGGACCCGGTGAGCCTGACTCGATGGGTGTGGAGTATTGGATTTCAGGATGTTATTGCTGCGGGAAAACTCTTCAGTACCGGGCAATTGTGGACTGAGCGTGTTGTTGCTCTAGCTGGGCCACAGGTCATCAAGCCGCGATTGATAAGAACTCGCTTGGGTGCAAACCTGCATGAGATAACCTCCAAAGAACTCAAACAGGGTGAAAACCGCGTTATTTCAGGATCCGTGCTCGCGGGGCGGAAAATTGCTGAGCCAGTGCATTTTCTGAGTCGGTATGATCATCAGATATGTGTGCTTCGTGAGGGCAGAGAGAGGCCGCTGCTGGGTTATCTTTCGCCGGGTACTGACCGACATTCAAACCTCGGTATCTATATTTCCAGCCTCTTTAAAGACAAGAAATTTGATTTTACGACCACAACCAATGGCAGTGAGCGGGCAATGGTGCCTGTGGGCTCGTATGAAACCATCATGCCACTGGATATTCTGCCAACACAGTTGTTACGTACATTGATTGTGGGCGATCTTGAAACAGCGATGAATCTGGGCGCGTTGGAATTGGACGAAGAAGATGTGGGGCTGTGCACCTATGTGTGCCCGGGCAAATACGAATACGGTCCGATTCTGCGTGACAACCTCACGCGTATCGAAAAAGAATGCTAGTGGAAAAAACTCACCATGGGTCTGCGTAAAATACTGGATGACTTAGCGCCGCAGTTCGATAAAGGCGGCAAGTACGAGAAGATGTACCCACTCTACGAAGCAGTGGATACCATTTTTTATACCCCGAGCAAAGTGACGGTCGGCGGTTCACATGTGCGTGATGGCATAGACCTCAAACGTATCATGATTACGGTTTGGCTGGCTGTGTTCCCTGCAATGTTTTATGGCATGTACAACGTC
>CANHAR010000191.1 GCA_947458495.1 Gammaproteobacteria bacterium
AACGCCAGAACGCCCTCATCCATAAAAATCTGCCTTGCGCACTGCTGATGCTGTTTTGTGGTTCGCACGGAACATACAATCGCTTCATGCTCATAGTCCCATTCGCGCGCTTCAAACCCGGCCAACTGGCGCAACGGGGATTGAGCGCCATCGGCTGCTATCACCAGCCGGGCAGAGAGTTGACGGCCGTTTTCAAGGGTCAACAGGGCAGCATCTGCAGCATTGTGCAGCGTCTTAACATTGGCGGGAATCAGGCAATCAAGCGCAGGCTGGCGGATCAGTTGTTCATGCATCGCGGCAACAATCACGCTGTTCTCCACAATGTGCCCAAGTACAGGCGCGTGAATTTCAGCTGCACAAAAATGGATATCCGCCGTGCCATCCGCCTCGCGCACGTGCATGCGTGTGTATGGGCTGACACGACTGTTTTGCATGGCGCGCCACACACCCAGGGATTCGAAAAGGGCCTGTGACGCGGGTGTTACGGCGCTGACTCTCGGATCAAACTCCAGTGCGGTCAACGTTGCCGGGCTTGTCAGCAGAGGCTGACTGTCCAGCAGCGCAAGGCGCAGGCCTGAGTGCCGCAATGCTGTTGCCATCGCCGCGCCAATAAGGCCTGCGCCGACAATCACAACGTCATAATCTGTTTCTGTAGCAGGAGTGCTCATGCATCCTCCAGTCTGCGGTTGCCGCCATCAACATTCTGATCAATACTGACGACTCAAGTGACAAACTTTACCATTAAACCGCCATACAACAGGAGCCTTTCCATGGCCGGATATATTAGCCCAGAGGCCGCGCGCGCGCTCATCGGTACCGAAACTGGAATCAGTCAGTGGCACATCATCAGTCAGCAGCAAGTGAATCAGTTTGCTGAGACAACCGGTGATTTTCAGTTTATTCACCTGGATGCTGAGCGTGCAAAAAATGAAACTCCGTTCGGAGGTACTATCGCCCATGGTTACCTGACCTTGTCGATGCTCAGTAGTTTGGGCGCAGAGGCGGGCAGTGTGCGGCTTGAAAATACCCGCATTACCATCAATTACGGGCTTGATAAAGTCAGATTTCTGAATCCGGTGCGGGTTGGGGCGCGTATCAGGGCAAAATTTGTACTGCTCAGCATTGAAGAAAAAAACCCCGGTCAGTTCCTTCTGAAAAATCAGGCGACCGTAGAGATCGAAGGTCAGGACAAACCCGCCATGATTGCCGAGTCGCTTAGTCTGGCTATCACCGGTCCTGCCGCCTGAACCGGAACAACCACCATTGTCTGAATACAAAAATCGAGGGATTGCTGTAAATGAACATATTGATACGAGGAATTGCGACCGTGGGACTGCTGACATTGATCGGATGTGCGGGCGACAGACCGGCAACGCTGGGCGCTCAAAACAATGCGCTGCCGGGCTGCCCGGACTCCCCCAACTGCGTGAGTAGCTTTGAGACCCGGGAAAGCCATGGAATTGCGGCTTTGCAGGGCACTCTTGAGGGTGTGCGGACTGCATTATCGCAAATGCCCCGCGTGCAGATCATCAGCGAAGAGGGCAATTATCTGTATGCTGAGTTCACCAGCAGCCTGATGGGTTATGTGGATGATGTTGAGTTTTTGGCAGCACCCGAGCAAAACATCGTGCATGTCCGTTCCGCTTCGCGGCTCGGCTATAGCGATATGGGTGTTAACCGTGAACGGATTGAAACCATACGCTCACTGATGACGCGCTGACCAGCCATCAATACGACGATCCGTCATCCCCATCGCCTGACGGCTGAACCATTGTTTGGCCGGCGGGATCAGATCCATGCCCATGAGCCCAATATTACGCCCCAGCGCCAGCAGGGGGTTATTGTTGGAGAACAGGCGGGTCACCTGATCACTGAAAAATACGGTTTGTCGCTGATCGCGTTGCTGGCGCTGAACATAGCGCTGTAGCCATTGATAGTCACCGATAAGCTCGGGCGTGCCACTGACAGCTGCATCAGAAATGATGTCTGCCAGTTCACGGGCATCGCGCAACGCCAGATTAAGACCTTGCCCGGCAACCGGATGCAAGGTGTGCGCAACATTACCCAACAGCACAATACCTGGGCGAATCTGTTCATCGGCGAGCGTCAGATTCAGCGGATAAAGAACCCGCTCTCCTACCCTGGTCAGTCTGCCGAGACGATAACCGAATCGTTGCTGCAAGGCTGCCAAAAAAGCTGCATCCGGCAACGCCATGATCTCATCAACCTGTGCATCCGCCAGAGTCCATACCAGTGCCGCACGGTGCTCGCCATCCATATCCGGCAGTGGCAATACCGCAAGCGGGCCAGTGTCAGTAAAGCGTTCAAATGCACAGGATTGGTGAGGTTTTTCAAACGAGATATTGCTGATCAAGGCGTGCTGACCATAGGGCTTACGAGTCAGTGTGATTGCGAGCTGCTCACACAAGGACGATCGGCCGCCATCAGCAATCACCAGCAACCGGCTGCTGACCTGGGTCATTGCCTGCGTGCCGCTCTCAACCATCAGCAGAACACCTTCCTGAACTGGCTTAACCCTGACGATACTGGCCGGAGCACACACCGAAATGTGTGCACTGTCCATTAATGCGCCGGTGATCACCTGGTTGAGGTGCGTGTTTTCAGCTACATAACCAAGGGCGTCGACGTTCATGGCATCGCTGTCTAGCCGGGCCGCACCTGCATGGCCTTTATCGGAAACGTGGATATCACGAATGGCTTCCAATCCGGGCGCAAGGTCATTCCAAAGTCCGGCACTCTCGAATATCAGCCTGCTGCCCCACGACAGGGCGGTGCTGCGCGCATCGTAAGGCCTGCCGGTAACCGTTGTTTCTATACTCAGCGTTGAGCTGTCTACCAACAGTATCCGTAAATGTTGATGGCCGGGCAGAGCATTCAACAGCAGGGCAAAGCTGCCACCCACCAATCCCCCTCCGGCGATAACCAGGTCGTAATCTGTGTTCAGCGACTCAACAAGCATAGTCAGGGCTTTCCGGTTTGTATCAAGAAGGGATGCGTAAAGCCATCAGCGCTTCGATTTCTTCCGTCGTTTTAGGCACAGCGCTGGTCAACACACGATTCCCGGTACGAGTGATCAACACGTCGTCTTCGATGCGAATGCCAATGCCACGCCATTTTTTAGGGACTTTTTTGTTATCCAGAGCAATGTAAATACCCGGCTCAATGGTCATCACCATGCCAGCCTCAAGCGGCCGGGATGCTCCTGCTTTCTGATTGGTGCCGGCATCATGAACATCGATACCCAGCCAGTGGCCGGCACCGTGCATATAGAAATCACGGTAGGCCGCGGACTTAATCAGATCAGCTGGCTTGCCCACTAATAATCCCAACTCAACCAGCCCCTCGGTAATCACTCGCACTGTGACATTGTGCGGCTCATCGCGGATAACGCCGGGACGCATGACCTTGATTGCCTCGAGCTGGGCTTTGAGTACGATATCGTAGAGCGCCTTTTGCTCTTTGCTGAATCGACCACTGACCGGGAAGGTGCGGGTAATGTCTGCCGCGTAATACTCATACTCACATCCGGCATCAATCAGCACCAGATCGCCGTTGCGCAGCGGCTGGTTGTTATTGATGTAATGCAGGATGCAGGCATTGGCGCCCGCCGCAACAATACTGTTGTAGGCCGGTGCGCGACTGCCGGACATCATAAATTCATGGAGCAGCTCTGCTTCCAGATGATATTCATATCGTCCGGCATTGGCCGCCAGCATGGCGCGTTTATGGGCACGCGCGGAAATATCAGCGGCCTCCTGCATCAACGCAATCTCGCCTTTGCTTTTAAACAAACGCATTTCGTGAATCAGCGGGTCGAGCATCACAAACTCAGTTGGCGGGTTGGCGCCCTGCCGGACCTTGCTGCGCACAGTTTTTAACCACTGCATTACCCGTTCGTCAAAACGATTCTCCCTTCCCATGCAGGTGTAGATACTCGTGCGTTCATCCATCAGGCCCGGCAGAATGGTGTCGATTTCGGTAATTGGGTAAGCATCATCAATAAGCAGGGTAGCCTTGGCCAACTGAGGCCCGGTCAGTGTCCCGTTCCACAACTCCTTGAGCTTGTCCTTAGGCTGACAAAACAGTACCACCTCTCCCTGTGTGCGCCCGGGTATCAAGGCCAGTACCGCATCGTCTTCGGTAAAGCCGCTCAGGTAGTAAAAGTCGCTGTCTTGTCGGTAGGTATATTCGGTATCGTGGCTACGCGTCCGTTGGGGTGCTGCAGATAACAGCGCAATACTGTTTTTTTTCATGCGTGACATTAACGTACGTCGGCGAAGTGCCGCTTCCTCATACAGCGCAGAGCCAGTCAATAACGCCTTGCCCTCGTTCGCTGATCTGGCTGACTCAGCCACTTTTGTCTGTTTTGCCATACCTGCTGTTGCACCTGTCTTTGGTTTTAAAGTGAATGTTTTATCACCGCTTCTGCTCATAACGTCTTTTTTTATTGGGTGTTTTTGTCTGTCGTTATTGACCGTCCCATGACTCGTCTCTATAGTGACGCTTATATTCGACTCAGCGTATGCATTGAAATGACCGATGATCAGTTCAACACACTAGATGAAAAAATCACGGCGCTGATCGCCTTGTGTGCTGCTATGAAGCAGGAAAATCAGCTGCTCAGGGCTGGGCAGCATAACTGGCAAACAGAGCGCCAGCAACTGCTGGAGAATAACCGTCAGGCCAAGGCGCGACTTGAGTCGTTGCTGACCCGCCTGCGATCCATGGAACAATCCTCGAGCACCTGATATGAGCAATGCACTGGAAGCCGCTAGCCCCGTTGTTGTCAAAATACTGGATCGCGAGTATCAGGTCAGCTGCCCTCCTTCCGAGCAGGATGCACTGTTCAAGTCCGCCCGACACCTTGACGAAAACATGCGTAAAATCAAGACCCGTGGCACGATTCACGGGCTTGAGAAAATCTCTGTCATGGCTGCCCTGAACATTACACATGAGCTGCTGCAAAAAAACCGTCAGATCAATGAGTCGCGTCAAAGCACCTCGCAACAGATCAAGTTTCTTGAAGACAAAGTCGAGCGCGCTTTACAGAATTTCCGCCAGATTGAGCTTCAGTAATTTGCTTTACCAGTTCGATTCAGTAGATTTTTTCTATCGATGGGTAGATTCAAGTTGTATATACTGAATTTACAGTTACCTGGGGTGAGCGCCAGCTGAAGGTGTCCTTGAGCCGATATTCAAAACCCCGGAGGCTCCTTGATAGATGTTGTTGTGCATGTCCGCCTGACGGAAAGCCTTATGCATCGCTGGAGCCACCACCTGAGCCTTTGGGTTCAGGGCTAATTCGGCAGCGTCATTCCGGGTGACT
>CANHAR010000192.1 GCA_947458495.1 Gammaproteobacteria bacterium
TGGATATCCGCATGCCAAAAATGACTGGCATTGATGCCTTGCATGCCATGCGTGCGGCCGGTTGCATGGTGCCCAGTATTATCCTGACCACCTTTGACGACAGTCAGCTGGTGCTGGAGGGCATGCAGGCCGGCGCTAAAGGTTATCTGCTGAAGGATGTTTCGCTGAACAGCCTTGTGGGCGCCATCGAAAGTGTGTACGCCGGTGGCACACTGGTGCAGCCGGCTATTACTGAGCGAATTCTCAAAGGCTTATCGTCAATGGAACCGCGCTTTGACAATCTGGTCGCACCCGAATCGCTCAGTGACAAAGAGGTCGAAGTGCTGCGCCTGATGGCGGGCGGTTTCAGTAATCGCGAAATTTCCCGCACCATTCATAAATCGGAGGGCACGGTTAAAAATCAGGTGTCATCCATTCTTGAAAAACTCGGTGTGCGCGATCGGACTCAGGCGGTATTAAGGGCCATTAATCTGGGATTGTTATAAGCAACCTCATAAGTGGATGATTTCCAGATTTATCTCCTCAGTGACCCGCCAGCCGTCATCTGCATGATGATTTTTTTGTGTGTGCTCAGGGTGGCGTTGTTCATCAGGTGGCAATCATCAAAGATGAGCAAAATGCCTCTATGAAGCAGTACATCATGTCCCCATGGTCTCTTGGGTCTTGACGACACCGGTACTGTAAAGCATGTTGCCTGCGCTCCCGAGGCGATGGGTAATAAAAGCGACTCGGCTGGGCAGTCAGTATCTTACCCAGTAACACCCGGAAAAATTCACAATTCTTCACATATTGTCCGGCCGTTACTTTAAAGGCAGTCCCCAAGTTCTTGCCTAAAGTGGGTTCTTTGTGTAATTTCCCTTCAGCATGCAATTCTTCAGGTAGTCTCCAGTGACAAAATCAACCAAAAGCAAATCAGCTGACAGCACCAGTGCTATGTGGTTTGTATTGGTTGTGTTGTCGTTTTTTTCCCCAAAATTGTTTGCACAGGCGGGCGCATTCCCTGCTCTTTCGATTAACTCGACTGAAAACAGAATGTCCACGCTGGTTGAAACAAATGATGTTGGTTTTGGGCGGGAGCAGATTCTGCTTGAGCCACAAAGACCACAGGGCGTCCTGAAACTTGCTGCCCATCAGCGTTACCTGCTGTGGGTGGAGCTCAAGAGCGGCCGGCTGCATGTGATGGAGCGACAGAGTCACGGTGGCTTGAGCACCATCAAAATTATTCCGACTTCTATTGGAAAAAATGGTTACGGTAAAGAGATTGAAGGCGACAAGCTCACGCCTATCGGAGTTTACCGCCTGACCAGTTTTATTGAAGACCTGGGTCTGGATGATTTTTATGGTAATGGCGCGTTCCCGCTCAACTATCCCAACGCGCATGACCGATTGCTCAAGCGCACCGGCCATGGCATTTGGTTACACGGCCTTCCCAAGAATGTCGACCAGCGCCCGTTGATGGATTCAGACGGATGTGTTGTGGTGGACAACAACAGTTTCGACAGGCTGACGGAGTACATTCAGGCTGGGGCAACCTACATTGTGTTGTCCGAAGATGACATCAAATGGGAGTCTGTCGACAAATTGGCGATTCAGGAGGCCAGTCTCAGTGCGGCATTTGAGCAGTGGCGCAGCGATTGGGCGGCCATCAACACTGAAGCCTACCTGTCCCACTACAGTGAAAATTTCTCTGATCTGACCAGCGATATTCAGGCGTGGTCATCCAATATGACCTATGAGAATCGCAGCAAAACCCATATTTTTGTTGAAGTTTCTGATGTGAGCCTGATTGCTGATCCCCGTGATCAAGGGCTGGTCACGGCGCGCTTTTTCCAGCGTTACCGCAGCAATAATTACGACCGGTACGGCTGGAAAGAACAACTGTGGCAGCAGACCGATGATGGCTGGAAAATCATTTATGAAGGCGACGCGGAGTGATTATGTTTCGTAAGCTTCCAGCGCAGATTAAGCGCTGTTCACGACCTTAACCCTCTTCAGCAGCGCCAGTTGTGAGGGATTTGAATGCTGCCAGCGCCTGCTCTCGAGACTGCTTTAAATCCACAACAGGTCTTGGATAGTTGCCATCCAGCTTTATGCCAGCAGCGCGCAGCACCGGATCTGGCGCCATAAACGGCGCATGAATGTACTTCTCTGGCAGTCTGGCGAGTTCTGGCAGGTAACGGCGTAAATACTCACCATCGGCATCAAATTTCTCACTTTGAGTCACGGCATTAAACACCCGGAAGTAGGGCGCGGCATCGGCACCGCATCCGGCAATCCACTGCCAGCTCGCCGAGTTACTGGCAAGATCCGCATCGACCAGGCAGTCCCAGAACCAGTCTTCACCGTCATGCCAATGCGTGAGCAGGTTCTTCACCAGAAAGGAGCCGGTGACCATACGCACGCGGTTATGCATGTATCCGGTTTGCCAGAGCTCGCGCATGCCGGCATCGACGAGCGGTATACCGGTTTCGCCGCGTTGCCATGCGCTTAATAAGGGTGGGTTCTTTTGCCAGGGAAAGTGCTCAAAACGCGTCTGAATGGCACGCCTTGGTAACGCAGTGTTGTGGAACAGCAGCCCGTAAGAAAATTCCCGCCAGCCCAGTTCCGACTGAAAACAATCCAGGTCGTTTTCATGCCCGCCACTCAGACCAGCTGCAAGCGCTTCATGCCACACCTGCCGCGGTGATATCTCACCAAAGTGCAGATGCGGGGATAAACCGGAGACATTTTCCCGGGCAGGAAAGTTGCGGCCTTCCTTGTAACCACGAATGCCATGCTGCAAAAAGTGCATCAGTCTGTGGTTGGCGGCCTTTTCGCCAACCTTCCAGCGTGCCTGCAGACCCGCGTCCCAAGTCATGACAGGCAGCAACTTCAGGGCGCCAATGCCGGCATCTCCGGTCAGGCCTGACAGTGTTAACTGCGTAATGTTGTGTTGATTATCGCCGCTGATCAGCTGAGCATCCAGCAGGTGCAGTTTTGAGGGGGTTGGTATCGGCCGTGCTGGTGGCGCGGCTTTTATGCAGCCACGCCGGAAAAACGGCGTGAATACCTTGTAAGGTGTCTGATCTTCTTTAAGAACCTGCCATGGTTCCCACAATAGCGAGCCATTAAAGCTGTGTGCCGCGGTACCTTGTTGCAGCAGTTGCTCCTTGATGCGCTTATCGCGCTGTACGCGCCATGGTTCATAACAGCGATTCCAGACAACCTGGGTGGCATTGAGTTGCCTTGCCAATTCTGGAATCAGCGCCAACGCATCGCCCTTCAATACCAGGAGTTTACCGTCCAGGGACGCATTAAGCGCGGTCAGTGAGTGATGTAGCCACCAACGACTGGCGCCACCCATAGCCCAGTCGCCAGCATTGATGTCATCCAGAACATAAACCGGAATCACCGAGCCGACGGCAGCGGCTGCCATCAGTGCAGGATTGTCACTCAGCCTGAGATCCTGGCGAAACCAGACGATGCTGCGCTGCGTATGAAGGGTAAGTGCCAGATCGGGTGTAGCGATGATAAAAACTCCGGATGAGTCTGGTGGGGATAAAGGTGTACCATTCTACGCGCCGGGGCATGTTAAAGATCATCCGGATATCGGCCAGCACTGTGAAGCAAAAACAGGGGGGATAAACATCACCGTGAGCATCACAACAACAGATAGTGACAACACAAAAACCAGTGATCTTATCCCGGTCATCACGCTGATATCGCCAAGGCATCAGGACAGCTGGATTTTTACCCGCAAGGGTGATGCGCGCGGGTACATCGATTCAGAGCGACTGGATGAGTTATGGATTCACACCGGAACCGCCTGCAATCTGGCCTGTCCGTTCTGTCTTGAGGGATCAAAACCGGGTGACACGCGCCTGCCAGCCATGTCACTGGACATGTTAAAACCGTTTATCCACGAAGCCGTGGACATGGGCGTGAAGCAGTTTTCATTCACGGGCGGCGAACCGTTTGTGGTCCGCGACTTTGCCAACATTCTGGATTACGCCAGCCAGTTCCGGCCCTGTTTTGTGCTGACCAACGGCACCCGGGTATTGACGCAGCGCGCCCACCAGTTGCTGCCGTTAAAAAGCAACCCTTTTCCGATCAGTTTCCGCATCAGTCTGGATTATCCCGATGCTGCCCGGCACGACATCGGGCGTGGTGAGGGCAGTTTTAAAGAGTCACTGGACAGTCTGAAGTGGCTGCTGGACAACGGTTTTAAAGTCTCGATCGCCCGGCAGATGGAATTACAGGAAGACAGTATCGCTGTGGAGCGCGCTTACCACGACATATTCGTGCAGCACGGCATCACTCAAGAGTTGCCTTTTACTGCGTTTCCGGATTTCGGCACCCCCGGCACTGACGATGGCAGTCCCGAAGTCACCACCGCGTGTATGGAAAAATATCCGACACAACAAAGCCGCTCTCATTTTATGTGTACTTACACACGTATGCTGGTGAACACGGGCAAAGGTGTGCGGGTTTATGCGTGTACGCTGGTTGATGACGATCCTGATTATGATCTGGGGGCTACACTGGCAGAAAGCATGCAGGCGCGCATTATGTTGCGACATCACCGGTGTTTCAGCTGTTACAAGTTTGGAGCCAGTTGCAGCGCGCCGGCCTGAATGTTGCTGTTCGCTTTCAGCTACATTTTGCACTCAAGTGCGGCAAGAAATTTGTCTGGATCGTCGGGGAAGTGAATCTGTATCCAGGTTCTTAATACCTTCACTGGAGCGGAATCTTCATAGCGTTCAAGAGTGTCGGACTGCTTTTTCTCCCTAGAAGATAACTGCTCAAGAAACAGGGCACCCAACGGGTTGGTGAACTCCTGCAGGCGCTGATAAAGCTCGGCCAGATGGTCATGGATTGCGATCAGCTCCTCCATAACATGCGCGGCATTTTCGAAGCTGGTGAGACCAGTCATGATGTCTCGTCCTTCTTTTGCAGCAGATTGATCATCAAGGTTTAAGTTGAGAACGATTTCAGCCAAAATGCAGCCTGATTTAACGGAGACCCCTTTTCATGATCCTGATGATCGACAATTACGACTCATTTACCTACAACATTGTGCAATATCTTGGTGAGTTGGGTGCTGATGTGCAGGTATACCGTAATGACGCTATCACCCTGGCGCAGATTGAGTCACTGAACCCCGAGAAAATAGTGATCTCTCCGGGGCCCTGTACTCCGACCGAAGCGGGTGTTTCGCTGGATGTGATCAAGACGTTTGCCGGGCGGATACCCTTATTAGGTGTGTGCCTCGGGCATCAGGCGATTGGTCAGGCTTATGGCGGGGATGTGATTCGTGCCCGGCAAGTGATGCATGGCAA
>CANHAR010000193.1 GCA_947458495.1 Gammaproteobacteria bacterium
AAAGTGCTGGGTTATGGGTTGCTGACGGTGCTGGTGGCGCTGCTTGTGGTGCCGTTTTTGTTGCCACAATCCGGCTCCGGCACCCTGGATCATCGCCAGTCAGCCGGCCCTGATGCAGTGTTTGTGGAGATCAACGGGCTGGAGGTTCACGTACAGCACACGCCGTATACCGGCGCAGACCTCAATCCGCCCTTGCTGGTGCTGCTGCACGGCTTTGGCGCCAATGTGCATTCCTGGCGCGATGTCACCGCGGCACTAAGTGCTTACGGCAATGTGCTGGCGTATGACCGCCCTGCCTTTGGCTGGACACAACGCAGCGTCGACCATCTGACGGTAGATCCGTACACCGAGCAAGCCGGTCATGAGATTCTGACGCAGTTGATCCAGCGCTACGCCACTGAGACCACCCCGGTGATCTTGTTCGGACATTCAGCCGGTGGTGGAGTTGCCACCAGCTATGCGATCAATCACAACGATAGTGTCAACGCCCTGGTGCTGATTGCCCCGGCGGTTCAAATGGGTGGCGGCGAGCGGCCTGATCTGGGTTGGGTCACCGCGATCCCGCAGGTACAACGCACCGCCATCTGGCTGTTTGGCAACTTTGCTGAAAGTGGGCTGGCGCTGCTGGAGACCAGCTGGCATGACCTTACAAAACTTACCCCGGAGATTGTTGAGCTGTATACCCGCCCGACAGAAATACAGGGATGGGAACGCGCCTTGTGGAATTTTTCCAACACGCCACGCGCGCCTATCACCGATGCACAGCTGAGTGCGTTGCAAATGCCGGTGCTGGTAATCACCGGGGATGATGACCGGGTGGTGGCAACCCGCAGCAGTGTTGAGTTGGCGGACAAGTTTCCCAATGCCACACTTGAGGTGATCACACAAAGCGGTCACCTGCCACACGAAGAAACCCCTGTCGAGTTTTTGCAAGCGCTGGCGCGTGACTGGCCACGCTTGCTCAATTGACACATAACGCACTGTTTTTGTGTGGAAGTTGTTGCCATCGCCGGTGCAATGGCGCTAAAACTTCGATCATCGTCAAGATGGACAGGCAGTGGGTTGGTAACTTTTAGTTTTTTTTCTGAGGAGTCCGTCATGTCAGACCGTCTTGCCGTTATCACCGGGGCCACCAGTGGCATCGGTGCCGCCTACGCCGAAGCCTTTGCGAAGCAGGGTTATCATCTGCTGCTGGCCGGACGTCGGGAAAGCGAACTGGGCCGGCTGGCCGATCGTTTGACAGAGCAATACGGCGTTAAGGTGCAGTTGCAGATTGGCGACCTTGCCGACCATCATGACCTGCATGCGCTGGTGGATGCCGTGACGCTGTTACCCAAACTTGATGCGCTGGTCAATAACGCTGGCTACGCAGTGGATGGTCGCCTTGGTGATGTTGACTGGTCTGATCACCAGGCCTTGCTGGATGTTCATGTACTCGCCACGACACAACTGACACACGCTGCGCTGCCCAATCTGGTCAGAGCCAAAGGTATTCTCATTAATGTGGCGTCGGTTGCCAGCTGGATTCCCACCGGCAACAGCGCCTTGTACGGGCCTACCAAAGCTTTTATCCGCAGCCTCACGGAAAGTATAGGTTTGGCTTACCGGGCAGATGGTCTGAAAGCCTTGGCCTTGTGCCCTGGTTTCACCATCACCGATTTCCATTCCAGAATGGGGCTTGACCCCGAGACCTTCTACCAGAAAAAAGGTTTTGTGCGTGCATGGACCGCCGATCAGGTGGTTGAGCAATCCTTTAAAGATATCAGCAAGGGACGGCTGATTTCTGTGAAGGGTTGGAACTACAAGCTGTTGGTGTTTCTGGTGCGCCATTTGCCCATGTCGTTGCTGTTTGCGGCGCTGGGCCGATCAAAGTCGGCGCGCTTTACCAAGTAGTTGGTACCACCAGCTTGCTGAGCGCATCCAGCGCGCTTTGCATGCCGCCCTCGATCAGGGGCTGCAAGGCATCAGGCTCAATTTGTGTGCTCCAACGCAGCTCGCAACTATTCTGATCAAGCGCCAGTACCTGCAGGCTGGCCTTGTGCAGCGCAACAGCCGGCCGATTGATCAGTCCATATTCCAGCAACATGGCATCGGCATCGCGCTTGAAAATACGTTCCTGCACGGTGCCCACTCCGGCCATTTCCATGCTGCGGACATCACCGTCCAGCGTGCAGGAGGTAATCACGGGCACCCAATCGATGCGGGTCACTTTGCCAACAATGGCCCACAGGTCGGCGGCAGGTACAGGGAATTGCAGGTGTTTTTTTACAGTAGCCATGGGGAAGGGTCTCCTTTTTTTTTGAAGTATTCTGGCAGAGCGGATTTGTTGTGAAAAGTGCGGATATTGCTTTTGCAGGTAACTTGTTCTGCAGCGGATTGGTCTGCCATCATGCAAGCCTTATAACAGGTTATGAAATCAACACGGTGCTGCGCACCCGGTGAGGACATTCATGCAACGATCCCGAGATTTTATCCGCCGCTCATTGCTGGTACTGGCGAGTGCCGCGGGGTGTTCCAATCTGCTGGCCCAAGGCGTCGGCGACCAACTCACCGACGCGACCACTAACAACGGCCGCTACATCAGCTGGCAAGAACATCTGGTGGATGATGCCGCAATTCTCGACTTTGTACTCAGCGGTGGTGATGGTCTGGTGATGACCGATATCGACAACGATGGCTTTATCGACATTGTGTCGGTGCATGAATCCGATTCCAGTTACGATTCCGCCAATTTTACCCCGGGTTTTGAAGCGCCACCCGAAGGTCATATCCGCATCGCTTTTGGCAGCGCCGATCCAACACAGTGGCACAACATCACCGTCGCCGAAGGGCTGGATGCTGCCGCGCCTGAAGATGCTGCGGTCGCCGATGTGAACGGCGACGGGTTTATGGATATTCTGATAGCCGCCGAGTTATCCCATGTGCTGTATTTGCAAAACCCAGGCACCGATGCCCGCAACACGCAATGGCCACGCCTGAAGCTGCCGATGACCGAAGGCCGCGGCAGTTATATCCGCGTGTTTGCGGCTGACCTCGATGGCGACGGTGTGCCGGAAGTGATTGCTCCCAACAAAGGTGCGCAGATTCCCGGGCCGGAAGATTTTGCGGTATCCAATCCAGTGTCTGTCTTTAAGGTGACAGGTGACCCTTTAAATGGCGATTACTGGCAAGAGATAGAACTGGGCCGTTACAGCATTCCGCAAAATTCTGAACCGGTTGATCTGGATGGTGACGGCGACATCGACATTGTTATCGGCACCCGTGGCGAAGACCGGCTGGTGTGGTTCGATAACCCCGGTGATGGCTCGCTGAATTTTATTGAACGCGCTATTGGCATTAACGGCGCACGCATGGCGGGATTTAATCTGGAATACGCCGACCTCAACACGGATGGTCGTCTCGATATCATCGGCGCTGGTGTTGGGCCGGTTGGCAACGGCCTGGTGTGGATAGAACAACCGGCACGCAAAGGAGATGCCTGGAATGCGCGTTATATCGGCACGTTTGCGCCGGATAGCATTACCGGGCTGGAAACCGCAGACATCAACGGCGACGGCCAGATGGACGTATTTGTTGGCAGCTACAGCCGTGGTGAGCGCGAGGCAGACGATGCCAATGCACAACTCACCGACCCGCTTGGGCGGCTGGGATGGTTCCAGAACCCGGGCGTCGCAGGCGCTGAGTGGCTTCGCCACGATGTGTCACGCCGCAAGCGCGGCATGTTCGACAAGTTTATCGCCCACGACATGGACGGCGATGGTGATGCCGACTTTGTAGGCACTCGCGGCAACAGTTATCCCTATGACGGGGTGTTCTGGTTGGAGCAGGTGAGGTCGGCTGCGCCGGTGCAGCGCTTTACCAAAGCAAGGGTGCTGGACAGTGATGAGGTGGGGTTGCCGTGAGTGCCACTCATAATTCGTTGTGTTTTTTAGCACTCCCCCGCGACTTTTCCACCGGGTACTTTTGCTCGTTGACGCGGATTTTTGCCATCACAATCTCTTTGACATCCAGCTGACAGGCATCGGCAAGCAGAAGGGCGTAGGCAAACACGTCAGCCAGCTCTTCTTTGATTTTTGACAGATCAGCGTCGCCGGGTTGCTTCCATAAAAACGCCTCCAGCAACTCGGCGGCTTCAATGCTCAGCGCCATCGACAGGTCTTTGGGGTTGTGAAATTGTTGCCAGTCGCGCTCGTCACGAAACTTCTTCAGGGCATCTACGATTTCGTTCATGGTGGTTGTTTGTCTTCTTGCGAACGGTTGATGAGATAAGAGCAGCGCATGATTTCACGGTCATACGGGGCAGGCAACATCCGCCACCTCATTCAAAACGTATCAGTGAAAACCCTTTCTCTGAGTTAAGCTGATGAACAAATATATCTACCGCGGCCTGCTGGCCTTGATGCTTATTGTTCACGGGACAAACGTAATGGCCATTGAAGAACCCAAATATGCAGTGGTCACGCAGGTCGGTGACATTGAATACCGTTTGTACCAACCCTACCTGCTGGCCGAGACACTGGTGGCGGGGGAAGATAGTCAGCAGCGCGCTGCCAACACCGGCTTCCGGCGGCTGTTTGGTTACATCTCCGGTGACAATGCGGTGCAGAGCAAAATCGCCATGACCGCGCCGGTGCAGCAGCAAGCAGTGTCACAAAAAATTGCCATGACGGCGCCCGTGCAACAGACGCCTTCCGATGAAGGTTGGTTGATTGCGTTTGTAGTGCCCAGTGAGTTTGACGTAGACACCGTGCCGCAGCCCACCAACCCTGAGGTATCGATTCGTGTGGTGCCTGAGCAGTTGATGGCGGTGCTCACCTACTCCGGGCGTTGGACAGAGAACAATCAGCAGGAGCACAAGCAGGCATTGATGGCCGCACTGTCGGCGGCGGGTGTTGAGATGATCGGCGAGCCTGTCTCTGCTGCCTACAACTCGCCGTTTTCATTGCCGTTTATGCGTCGCAATGAGGTGATGGTGGAAGTGGCAAAGGCGCCTTGAGTCAGACGCCCCGCGTGTCAAATCTCACTGCCCCGCCTGCTCCGCCTCCAGCCTACGCGCACCGGCAAGAATGCCGGGCATTGCATAGTTGCCTTCGTGACAGGCGTACTCATACATCGGGCCGTCGCCGGCGTGAAAGCTCAGCTCAGCCGTCCACGGCTGTGAGTACAGATTGGCATCCTCGACGGTGAACTGATACACAATTTCGGTATCGGAGTAACGGCTGAAACGTTCGGTTATTTTGCCGGCGGCGGTGATGGGCACGGAACTTTGCGCCATCTGCTGTGGATTGATGTTGACGGTTTCCACTACCAGCTCGCC
>CANHAR010000194.1 GCA_947458495.1 Gammaproteobacteria bacterium
CAAGGCCGCTTTCTGCGGCTTGCCGCCAGCGGACTGGTGCCTGCTCGCTGGTTTCTGGCGGAGCTGCCATCCCTAGAGCAGCGCGCCGCAAAAACCGGTCATCTGCAACTGGAAATTGTCAGTCACTGCTGGAAATATGCGCATATGCTGGTGTATCAGCTCAGTTCACTGGTGCTGTTCCCTCCACAGTCATGCACCGTCACCATGACCGTATTTTACGGTGAAGAAGACTCGGCAACGGTGGCGCTACTGGCGCATTTTGGCGGGCTCAAGGTGCCCAATGTGGTCTGGAACTGGCAGTGCCTGCCGCGTCAGGCACTGTTCCGTCGTGCTATCGGGCGTAATCTGGCCGCTCGCAACAGTCAGGCAGATTGGGTCTGGTTTACAGATTGTGATTTATTGTTCCGCGCTGGTTGCCTGGATGGGCTGGCTGCAGCATTGCAAGGCCGGCAGGATGTGCTGGTCTACCCGGCGCAGGAATACTGCACAGGATTGCTGCCGTATGACGCTGCTATTCTGCAGCCGGATATGAGCACACCGGCTGTTCTGGATGTTGAGGAGGCTCTGTTTTCGGTGTTTCCACGCAGCCGTGCCACCGGACCTTTGCAGATTACTCATGGGGATGTGGCCAGAGCGGTGGGGTATTGTGAAAGCCTGCCTTACTACCAACGGCCATCAGAGACCTGGTGCAAAGCCTATGAGGACAGGGCGTTTCGTTGGCTGCTGCGCTCGCAGGGTGTGCCGCTGGATGTGTCGGGGGTGTTCCGGATACGGCATGTCGCCAAGGGGCGCTACACAGGCAGCAAGTTGAACACCGGCCTGCGCAGTAGTCTGCGCAAGCTGGTGGCGCGCATGAAAGGCTGAGCAGGTATAGGAACCTGCCTGCCTCATGCCAGGCCCATGCCAGTCTCAGCGCTGACCTTTCAGCATTTTCAGGCCGACCGCTCTGCCGGGCGCAAAACCTTTCCAATACGTGTGTTGTGGATTCGGGATGCCCTCATGATTCAGGGAATAGACGGCCTCGGCACCATCTTCCAGAACATCCAGATACTCCCTTTGCGCGCTTTGCCCTTTCAGATGCAGGTCCAGAAAGGCCGTCACAAAGTGCTGAAGAATATTGTTCATTAACAGGTTGTCCCACACACCATCGGTGTAGTGACCAGAGCCGGTCTGGTCTTCACGGCCATAAAACTCGACGGGCAGCGGCATGGGTGCGCCGGCGTTATGCCCTGAATTTTTGTACACCAGCATGTAACGATCGCTGTTAACGGCCTGATCAAAAATGGCTTTGATGCCGTTTTCGTAGCCGGATGTTGTATCAACATCACCCGCCACAAACAGACTGGGCACCGTCAGTCCGGCAAGGCCATCGGCATCCCAGAAACCGTTATTCATGCCCCAAGGTGCAATGGGCACCCCGGCTTTGATGCGCGGATCAAGGGTGTCGGCAAAGTCCGGGTTAGATGCTGCAAAATCCTGCAGCAGACGATTGGGCGGCGAGCCCAGAAAACTCACACCGGTTTCGCTATAGCCTGCACCCAAGTTATTGACCGCGCCGTAACCACCCATCGAGTACCCGATCAGTCCGGTATTGTCAGCGTCAATGATGCCCGACAGCGCATGAGTGCTATCGGCACTGATCTCCGCCATGGCAGAAATAACAAAGCGTTGATCCGGTGCTCGGTTGTAAAGGGTGCTGGTGATGGCTTTCTGGTCATCATAGGTGCTGTCGGTATGATCGATAGACACCACAACGTAACCTTTGCTCGCCAGATTCTCACCCAGATGACTCATCAGCATGCGGTTGCCGGGGTAACCGTGTGAGACCACCACCAGCGGGAAAGCCCCGTCAGTTGTCAGCGCGTCGGCATCACGGACAGCACGTCCGTGCAGTGTTGCCGTCAGTTCTGTGTTGCGAGTCAAGGTCTGATAACTGCCAGCCGCTGATTGTCCTGCAGCCAGCTGCGCCGGGTACCAGACTTCAACGGTCAACTGCCGATCGTATAGAGGTGTATCTTCCCCGACACGCGCATTCAGAATGTCCGGTCGACCGCTGTCTGTCAGCTGTAAGGTGCGCACCCCGATGTTGTAGGCGCCGAACTTTGCCAGTTCCGGTGCGTCCGGGCGCACCTGGTCAATTCTGTTCACCAGTGCCGCATAGGGGCTTGTTTGAGCGATGGTTTGATTGCTGTTCATCAATAAACCGCTTGTCAGTATCAGCAAGGCAAAAAACACAAATGTTTTGGTCATGGTCACGTCCACAGGTATGGATAGCCCTCACGGTACAACAGAGGCGCATCAGAATTCCAGAGGAAAAACGCGCACGCTTAATCGATACTGGGCATATAGATTGAATGTGCCACTGCCTATGCCCCGTCCCATTGACGTGCAGCCCCTGCGTGCACCATATTCGACGCCAATGAAAGATTGCCCCGGGAACAAATATGAACAAGCTGGAAGCGCTAAAACAAATGACCACCGTGGTCGCGGATACGGGTGATGTAGACGCGATCAGTCGGTTTACTCCGCAGGACGCCACAACAAATCCTTCCCTGATTCTGAACGCTGCCCGCCAGCCGCAGTATGCGGCGCTGGTTGAGGATGCCATCAGTTTTGGTCAGCGCAATGGTGCCAGCAAAGATGCCATGCTTGATGCGGCGCTGGATAAGCTGGCCGTGAATTTTGGTGAGCGCATAACCCGGATTGTGCCGGGATATGTGTCAACCGAAGTGGATGCTGGTCTGTCTTTTGATACGCTGGGAACCTTACAAAAGGCTCATCGCCTGTTAGAGCTGTACTCGCAGGCCGGCGTTGATACTTCGCGCATATTGGTGAAAATCGCTGCCACCTGGGAAGGCATCCAGGCCGCTCGCACACTGGAGCGCGAAGGTATCAAATGCAACCTGACCTTACTGTTTGGATTTAATCAGGCGGTGGCCTGCGCTGAGGCGGGTGCGTTTCTGATTTCGCCGTTTGTGGGCAGAATTCTGGACTGGTACAAAGCCAGTACCGGCAAGGAATACACCGCTTGCGATGATCCCGGCGTGTTATCAGTGCAGCGGATTTACCGATACTACAAAACCCATGCTTACCCAACCGTGGTGATGGGTGCCAGTTTCCGCAATCTCGGCGAGATTGAGGCGCTGGCTGGTTGTGATCGGTTGACAATCGCGCCAGCCTTGCTCGAGCAACTTGCAAAGGATGAGGCGCCGCTGACCCGGCAGCTGCATCCCTCGCAGCCATCCAGTGATTCGCGCATCAGTTTGCCTGAAGCCGACTTTCGCTGGCAGCTCAACGACGACGCCATGGCCACCGACAAACTGTCAGATGGCATCCGTAAATTCCACGCTGACTATTTATCCCTCAGAAAAATGCTGTCTGAAAGAATTTGATCCTAGCGATGCAAGTGAAGCCGCACTGCTGCCCACTGTGCGGCACGTGTCAGGCAGACAACTTCACAGCAATTTCCGCCACCCGCTTGCCCTGATGCCGCGCAATCGCCAGCTCACGCTGATCCGGCTGACGCGAACCATCACCTCCGGCTATGGTGGTTGCACCGTACGGCGTACCGCCACTGACAGCGGAGATATCAAACATCACCGGCGTGGTGTAACCCAACGGCACAATGGTCATGCCGTGATGAGCCAATGTTGTCCATGTAGAGGTGATGGTCATTTCCTGTCCGCCGCCAGTACCGGTTGAGGCAAACACACTGCCGACTTTGCCGGCCAGCGCACCTTTTGCCCACAATCCGCCCGTCTGATCCATAAAGCTGCGCATTTGCGCAGACATGTTGCCAAAACGTGTTGGCACACCAAAGATGATGGCATCGTAATCGGCCAGTTCCGCAGGACTTGCGACAGGTGCCAGCTGTTCTGTCTTCCCGCCGGCATTTTTGAACACCTCGGCTGGCATGGTCTCGGGCACGCGTTTAATGGTAACCTCAACACCGTCGACACCGGCGGCGCCTGCTGCAACAGCAGCAGCCATGGTTTCAATGTGGCCGTACATGGAATGGTAAAGAACAAGTACTTTGGTCATTGCAGAATTCTCCTGAAAAATAGCATTAAGTATGGGAAGCAAAGGCTGCTGCCCTGAGGTTTGATCGAGCTATGCTCAGCGTAAATGAAAGAACTCCGATGAATGATGCAATAAACTGCGACAATCAATCGGATATATCGATAATGTTGATTACCCAATCAAGAGTTGATCCGTCATGAGAGCGTTACTGTCCCTGTTAGGCCGTACCATTGACACACTTGGACTGTTTGTTGGTCGTCTACTGTTTTTGTTGGTTCTGGTAGTTGTGGTGTTGATGATTTTTTCAGAACCCGATGCGCCGCAGGTGCCCTCTGAATCGGCCCTGGTACTGGCGCCCGCCGGTGTGATCAGCGAAGAAGTGCCCATCGCCAATGCCACCGATCTGATTCTGGGCAGTGGCGTTATGCGTGGTTCCCTGCTGCACGAGATGCAAGAGGCGTTACTGAGCGCCGCGTCTGACGACCGCATCAAAGCACTGGTTATCGATACCCGCGATTTGATCAGCATCAGCCCGGCGCAGATGGAGGCCTTGGGCAGCAGCATTTCGCTGTTCAAGGACAGTGGCAAACCCGTTTACGCCTGGGGTGAATCGTTTAACCAGCAGCAGTATGCGTTGGCATCATTCGCCGACAGCATCATGCTGCACCCGATGGGCAATGTGATGCTGAACGGTTATGGTGGAAGCCAGCTGTTTTTCCGCGATCTGCTGGACCGTATGAATGTGACGGTGCATGTGTTCAGGGTTGGTGAGTTTAAATCCGCCTCAGAGCCCTACACGCGCATGGAGATGTCCGAGGAATCGCGCGCAGACAGCCAGGCGCTGGTCGATGCGCTGTGGGGTCGCTACCTTGATAATCTTGCTGCCAACCGTGAAATGCCCGCTGAGGTCTTTCAGGCCTATGCCGACCAATACGCGCAGCGTCTGGTAAGCGCAAACGGAGACATGGCGCGTGTCGCTTTTGAAGCGGGTCTGATTGACAACATTGCGGGTGCCGACAGTTTCCGGCGTCAAGTGGCAGCAACAGTCGGAGTTGAAGATGGCAGCTTCAGACAGATCCATTTTGAGGACTATCTGGTCGCCAGCGCCACAGTGCAACCCGTGATGGCCGATCAGGTAGGCATTATTGTGGCGCAGGGCACGATTATGCCTGGAGAGCAGGCGCCTGGATTAATAGGCGCGGATTCCACGGTAGAGCTGATCCGTCAGGCTCAGCAAGACGATGCGATCCGCTCAGTCGTTGTGAGGGTTGATTCCCCCGGCGGTTC
>CANHAR010000195.1 GCA_947458495.1 Gammaproteobacteria bacterium
GGGCTAACACCACAGGTTCATCGATCTTGATGATACGCGGTGCATCTTGCCCATCTGCAAAACTCAAACGGTTATTTTTTTCCTGGAAATCGAGCATCTCAAAACAAATGGACTCAAACTCATCCTGCGGCAACAGTTCAGGGTTTTCTTTGAGATTCAGTAAAAATCTGCGGTTCAGCGCGCCAGTCAGATAGTGCAAAGATTTTTTGTCGTGCATCAGCAAACCTTCGCGCTCCGCAACCTCATACAGAGGTGTTCCGCGCAAAGGAATGTAGTTGAAAAAGAAGAAAAACTCCGGAGCAATAATGCGATTGAGCTCCAGCGTCTGTCGCATATTTTCTGCGGTTTCCAGCGGCATTCCTACAATATTGAATGTCAGTCGGTTGATACCGGCTTTTTTGCAGTTTTCGGCAGCGGTGATTACCTGTTCGTTGGTCATTTTTCGCCCCAACATCTTGCTGCGATAGGTTTCATCACCACTCTCAATACCAAACCAGATAGTGTGACAACCGGCCGCTGCGGCTTTCTCGCAGAATTTTTCGTTCATGACCTCAACACGTGAGTTGATTGAAAATGGCAAACCAACCTGGTCTTTATAAAGCTCAAAAAATGCGTTGACGAACTTCAGATTCGACAGGAACAGCTCATCCCAGAATTCAAAGTAACCCACACCATATTTATCACGCAGGCGAATGAGTTCGTCCACCATGGCCTGCGGTTCATACTTTCTTAGAAACTCTTTTTTATTTTTCCAGCCATCGAGCAAAGGCGTGTTGCAGCAGTAGGTGCAACGGTATGGACAACCTCGTCCAGTCATCACTGGCAATACCAGCTTTTCCTTGGGACCAAAAATTGACGTGTTGACGCTGTTAAAACCATCAGCCTTTTCAAAAATGTCGTAATCCGGAAAGGGCAAGGCTGCAAGATCGCCGATCTGATGTGGTTCGGTTTCAAAGACGGTGTCATCTGTCATGCGTTCCCACATGCCATCCACCGGACCATCTTTGCTGCCTCGCATAAACTGCACCAGATTACCCATGGCATACTCGCCATCACCGGTACAGATAAAATCGATGTTGCGGTTGGCGATGGTCTGCTGCTGCGACAACATAGCCTGATAACCACCAATACAAATCGCGGCATCAGGCAGTAATTTTTTGATTTCTTCGAAGTATGGCTCCATGGGGAACCAATGCGGACTCATCACCGAAAATGCGATCAGATCAGGCTGCAGCGCCGCCACGGATTTAGCGAAATTCTCCGGTTGAAATGCTTGTTCATCACGCAGAATCAGGACCGGACATAAATGCAGTTCTACCCACGGGAAATCACGTTTCAGATACGCGGAAATACTGGCCAGCGGCATCGCTACTTCGTTGCCATCCGGCGAATAAAAACTCATCACCAGTCGTAACGGACGGCCTGCAGTTTTGGCAAACCAGCGCGAAAGTGCTTGTGGATAGACGGGCCGTTCGCGACTGATCGCAATGACATTGGCTATTGAACTCATCAAATCCTCGATAACAGGTCATATCCGCAGAATGGGCCTGGGAAATAGTACCACTGACTATCCAACAGGGGAACTCAGCTTACACGGGCGATTCTATTAAACCAATATTTGATTTATGCTGAATACCTGCTGAATCGACACACGGGAAATACAACATGGACGCAATAACTGCGCTGCATACGCGCGTATCGGTTTCAAGAGTGCGCGCACCGGGTCCTGATCCGCTGACTCTGGAGCAGAGTATAAAAGCGGGATTGCGCACTGCAGATCATGGCCTGCTCAGACCATGGCGATTTTTACTGATTCGGGATAAATCGCTTGAAAAGCTGGCCAATTTGTTTGCCGATGCCAGTCTCGCTGACACACCGGACATCAGTGCAAGTGAACTTGACAGCATCAGAAGTAAAGCCCTTCGCGCCCCGTTAGTACTGGTTGGAATCGCCTGCCCACGACAACACCCCAAGATACCCATAACCGAACAACATTTATCCACCGCCGGTGCGCTGCAGAATATGCTGACAGCAGCACACGCGTTAAATGTCGGCGCTATCTGGAGAACGGGCCCGATGGCTGAACACCCGATTGTGCGTCATGGCCTGGGAGTCAACGAATCAGAAAGCATTATTGGCTACCTCTATATGGGCACTATCGACGGCCCGGTCAGGCAATTGCAGGAAGAACCCATCAACATGTTTGTACAGGATTGGTAAATGTCTGAGAACACAAAAAGCACAATAAAAATAATGCACAGAACCGTCTTTAATACGCCAGTGCTGACACCGGTGTTACGGTTTATATCCTCGGTCATCCTGCGTCTCATAGGATGGAAGGCACTCGGAAAACATACGGGAAATCAACGCTTTGTGCTGATCGGTGCTCCACACACCAGCAATTGGGACTTCCCCTTGATGCTGATGGTCGTGCTCAAACTCGAGCTAAAGCTGCACTGGATGGGCAAAAGCTCACTGTTTATGTTTCCGTTTGGAGGCATCATGCGCTGGTTAGGTGGTATTGCGATTGATCGCAGCCAACACCATGGCGTCGTCGAACAGGTGGTACAGCAATACCACGACAATCCACAAATGGTAGTTCTGGTTCCGCCGGAAGGCACGCGTAGCAAAGTTAAAGAATGGAAAACCGGCTTTTATCACATCGCCAATAATGCCGGAGTTCCCATCCTGATGGGCTATGTGGATGTTTCAAGAAAAGAAGCCGGACTGGCTGACTTTTTTTATCCAACCGGCAATGTTGAGCAGGACATTTTCGCGATCAGACAATTTTACAAAGACAAACGCGGTGTCATCCCCGAGAATGCCGACTGACAAACCAGTCGGCGAGAGATTGTGGCCTGTGCAGCAACGCAGTTTAACGTTTGCAATCCAGGCTGTTTAACAAGGTCGTCAGGATAAACTCGGCATATTGTTCAATGCCGGTATGCAGGTGTTGAAACTTCCAGCGCTTCAGGTACCACTGCTGCAGCATGGCTGTGGTGCTTGCCGCGAGTAACGCCAAGTCTCCGTCGTACCGGAAGGCGCCGGTTTTAATTCCTTCTGAGAAAATATCCTGTAAGCGTTGATCAAAGCGAAACTCCATCTGAATTGCCTCATCGCGCTGCGCTTTATCCAGACCTTTAGCTTCGAGAAAACAAAAGTAGTACCACTGATGCAGAATATCGTTCATATAAATATCTGCATAAATCAGCGCTTTCAGGCGCTCATTCGGATTCAGATTGTGACGTGTCAGGTCTGACAGTACATCATCGATGGTTTGGCGCACTACAGCCGCAATCGCCGATGCCAAATCATTTTTGCTGCCAATATAGGCGTAAAGCCCACCCATGCTGATCTCGGTTTCGCGACTCAGATCACGCAAACTCATGGAATGAAAACCCTGGCTGTTTGCCAGACGAAATGTGCAGGTGAATATCTTCTGAAGATTTTTCAGCGCTGTTTTAGCGTTTTTTATCTGCATGCGCTCGTGATGCACTGCAAACACGCGCTCCCACAACGGCTCACCTTCCAGCATCCATACACGTTTGAAAGCATCCATATCTGTGTTATGTGGCCAGGCAAGCTGTTCACACTCCACTTTGACAGCGTTGTTACTCATCAATCGTATCTCCTTGCCAGGCAACAGAATCAGCGACCACACTTTGCAGTGATGAACTGTGACACCACCATGTTTGATTGTTGTTTTGCAGAACGATCAGGCGATATTTTTATTGCTGATAGCCGAAGGAGTGTAACCCAATACCGTACCTGACAACAGGCAGCCCCGCTCGCATCATCAATCAAGCAGCGCCGATATCACCGCATAAAGACCGGAACCTGCACACAAAGTGAGAGACCCCATCCGTATTGCACGCGCCGAAATCCGATGCATGGACTTTCTGGCCAGCCAATAGCCGGCATAGGTTGCCGGCAGTAATGGCAGTGACAACAGCATCTGGGTGACCCCAAAATAACCGATGGGTGCCAACACTATCAGTGATATCAGACTACTCACCACAAAAAATGCTGCCAGGTTGGCGCGAATAAGAGCCAAATCCTGATGCTGCCACAACAGCGCCATCGGTGGGCCGCCAATCGATGTGCTGGTTCCCATAAATCCTGATAAAAATCCGGCGGCCATCATGCGCTTGTTGGTTGGCTGCCAGCGCAAAGAGGTCAGAGACACACCCACTGCAAAGAGTACGGAGATACCGATCCACAGCGCGAGCATGTTTTTATCCATCCACAACAACAGCGCAGCGCCTGCAATTGAACCCGGGATACGACCTATCACCGCCGCTTTCAGTCCATTGAGTGAAACACCCTCACGAAACACCCATGCATTGATCAACGATAACACCAACGCACACACAGTGACCGGCGCAGGAACCAGAGCCGGGTTTACAAAAAACAATACCGGCGCCGCAATAACTGCAAGACCAAAACCGGTGGCGGTTTGCACATAGGCGCCTACCGTTACCAGCGCTACGGCAATAAACATTTCCATAAAAAGACAACCAACACGCCAAAACGGCGTATTCTACGCTCTGTCTACAGCGACTGCTATTTTCCCGGCCCATGTACCCAATCTCATATATAGAACCTGTTTTTCGCCCTCCCAGTGAGTGGAAATCGTTGATCTTGCAGGTCACCAACGGCTGTTCGTGGAATAAATGCACGTTCTCAACCAATCACAATATAAAATATACTAAACAATATTAACATACTGTAATTACTGTATTTGTATTTTAGTACGTGTACTAATGATTAATACTAAAAAACGAGGTGATGGGGGAAATAGGTGATCAGATAAAACCAGAATCAATGATCGAATTTGCCAAGATAATTGTCGCCAGACCGGCCAAGTTAATTACCGCTTAAGAATACATTCAGAAAAGTATGAGTGGATACACGATAGTTAAAATCTCTGAATTTGTGTTGTTGCGAAGACACCTCACGACTTAAAGAGCGCGATGCGCATCAGTGCTCTACGGCTGCAATTAACTATATTCGTCTCCGCGGAGACGACTTAAGGGCTTATACACCCCGCTCCAGGCTTATCTCTCGGGACGGAGTGTGGGCGGATACACGATAGTTCAAATCTCTGAATTTATGCCGTCTGATAGACACTTAACGACTTAATGGGTGCTATGCGCATCAGTGCTCTACGCGGCTGCGATTAACCATACTCGTCTCCGCAGAGACGACTCACTGGATTGTGCGCCCGCTCCTTGCATATCGCCCGAATCGTATCATCTGCCTAATGATTCGTCATAAGGGTTCTGCCCCGATTACACC
>CANHAR010000196.1 GCA_947458495.1 Gammaproteobacteria bacterium
CAATCCAAAGTCGGGCTGACTTACAAACCCAACGATCGCCTCTCCGTGGACATGGACCTGACATACCGGAAAACCGACAATTGGGTTATCTACCTGAGCAGCACCACGCTGGGCAGTTATGATGCAGTGCAATGGCAACCCGAAGTGGATGTCTCACTGTTTCTTAGCGCTCGTCAGCAGTTGCAATTCTCGCTGCAGTGGATCGGCATCAAGGGCAGCACCAGTGCCCTGTTACGCGCCCCACAAGGTTATGGCGAGTTGCAGAGACTCGCGATACCTGCCAACAATCTTCAGGCTTACGACTTGCGTATCAGTCGGGCAACCGCGCAGATCCGTTATCGCTGGGAACTGGCACCTTTGTCGGATCTGTTTATTGTGTATACCCGCGGTGGCAATGTGCCCAGAGGACAAGCTGATGAGTTTGGGGAAATGTTTACAGAAGCACTGACTGACCCGGTTATTGACAGACTGGTCATCAAACTGAGATATCGTTTCGGACTATGAAAATCAACGCCAATTTTAATGAACGTGTAGTCATTAATGCCAATGTGGTGAACTGGACGCCGACTCCAATGCCAGGAGTCGAGCGAAAAATGCTCGATCGCATCGGCGAAGAGATCGCACGCGCCACCAGCCTTGTCCGTTATGCTCCCAACTCACATTTTAGTGCTCATACACACGGCGGTGGCGAAGAGTTTCTGGTGCTTGAAGGCGAGTTAAATGATGCGTCCGGCTGTTACCCTGCAGGAACTTATGTCAGAAACCCGGTTGGCAGTTCACATGCGCCTTGGGCCGGCGCTGAGGGAGCCGTTATCTTTGTCAAACTTCATCAGTTTGATCAGAATGATGCAGAACATTGTGTCATTCAAACACGCGAACAACCTTGGTATCAGGGCATGGTACCCGGGCTGAAAGTCATGCCTCTGCATGAATTTGGCGCGGAGCATGTGGCATTGGTGAAGTGGGCACCCAATACCCGCTTTAACCCTCACCAACATTGGGGTGGCGAAGAAATTCTGGTGCTCGAAGGCGTTTTCTGTGATGAGCACGGAGTCTACCCGGCCGGAACCTGGTTACGCAGCCCGCACCTGTCAAAACATCAGCCTTTTACGGGCCCCGAAGGCGCGCTTATTTATGTCAAAACCGGGCATCTGGGCGATCTGATACGCTGATACTTTTTCAGTCATCCTGCGACACTATGCCACATCTTTATCTGCATAACTGACTGTTATCCTGCCATTCCAAATCTTGATCTGGAGTGTGCCCTGATGGACTACCCTACAAAAACTGCCGGAAAGGCGGCCGCTTGTACCGCAATGTTTCGACGTATGCTAAATCTGCTGACTGTTACTCTTGTGCTTTCCAGCCCGGCAACAGTGATCGCACAGACGATTAATGTCGATTTTGATGCTGCATTTCTGGGCGTGAACTTTGACCCGCTGACGCTGGATGGCAATGGCAGTGACGTCGGAACTGGCAACGGCATGCCGGATGCGGCAGAGATGGCGCTGGTTTCAGCGGTATTGCGTGATAACACACTTGATCTGTCCACATCGGGGGGTGTTCGTCATGCCGATGTCATGCTCGCTTACGAACAGGCGCTGACATCTGCAAAAGCCGATGTTGAGACTCTGGTTTCAGTTTGGCCTACCGTTGCAACCCTAAGCGCAGGCTACATGATGTTAGGGCAGTCAGGGTTTGATTTTATCGATCGCATGGCGCGTGGCTTTGGCGTCTCTCATCAAGGTGACTACTCTCTGGCGTTACAGGTCGGCGCTCAGCTGGCAGGCTCTGGCGATGCTGACGGCGATGGAATCAGCAATCTTCAGGAGTATCTGGCGTTCGGCAGAACATCAATTGCAGAGTATGTCAGCGCTGCGCTTGACCCGTCGCAAAAACCGGCATCCGATCAGATCACCGATGTCATCCTGCCTGAAAGTAATTATCGAACCATCGGCGTGATTTTATACCCGGGCTTTGAAGTACTCGACGTCTACGGGCCTGTCGAAATGTGGGCAAATGTGCCTGAATTTAATGTCATTATGATTGCTGAAGAGCAAGGGCCGGTCATGTCTGCGCAGGGTATCGCCACCATAGCCGACTACTCCTTCAGTAATGCACCAGCACTTGATATTGTGATGGTGCCAGGTGGCATAGGTACACGCACTGAACTGCTCAATGAGACGTTTTTGAGTTACCTGCGAAAGGTACACGCTGAGTCGGAATATACAACATCGGTGTGCACCGGCTCCGCCCTGCTGGCTAAGGCGGGCATTCTGGATGGCCTCAGTGCAACATCCAACAAGCGCGCGTTCTACCTTGCCGAGGAACAGTCCTCAGAGGTTGACTGGATTGTTGATGCGCGCTGGGTTGAAAGTGGCAAGGTGCTGACTTCTTCCGGCGTTTCTGCCGGTATTGATATGGCGTTGGGGCTGGTTGCCAAAACACACGGAATCAATAGTGCACGAATGCTGGCAAGCACACTGGAATATGTATGGCATGAAGATGCTGATAATGATCCGTTTGCGCAATTTGCCCAGCGCTCGGTAATGGCAGTGACGGCCAGCACGCTTGCATTTGAAAATGCCGAGCCGGCTGCCGGGGTCATCTTGGACATGTCACCACGTTTCCTGCAGTTGTTTTTTGATAACACACCTGATGTCACCAGAAGCTCTATTATGCTGCAGCAAACAGGCGACGATACGCGCAGTATCCCTCTTAGCGGCCTGCATACCATGAACAACCGTGACCTGATGATTTCAGTCACTGAACAACTCGCTGATGGGCGCTACACAGTTACCTGGAGCAGTGCAAATGCCGGTGGGGGTGCTCAGACCATGGGAAGTTATCACTTCGAGATTGACACCGGCGATCAGTGATTGTGACCCAGCCTCAACCAGAACCGGAGTCATAACCAATTCATATGGGGCTGGACTGCAGAACGTCAACAAATCAGATTTGGCGTGCGTCCAAAACGAAATGCGTTTTGTCGAACCGGCAGGTTAGTTTATTCATCGCGTAATAAAAACCTTTTGAAGGCCCAATAGGTTCTGGTTGTCTGATTTTCTATAGAGCAAATGCATGTTATCAGTGGTCTTTGAGGGCAGCACCTGGGAAGCGTAAGAAGCCATGCGCCCGAAGGACAAAAAGTTGCAAGACGCGGCGGGTGGATAATATGACGAGCCCTGAAAGCCGGCGCCCTCAAATTATCTATGGACCGATTTCAGGAGAGTTCTACACATGAACGTTGAGCCTACGGAACATTCTCCATATCAACGGCACCCTGACTTGCAGGAGCGTTTGCATATCGCGATCACCTTCTAGTTCCAGAGTATGGCCGACATGCTCGATCTGAATAATGTCATAGGGCATTCCCGACGCTTTGGCCTGTTCCACGCGGTTCAGACTGAGATTGACTGGAGAGAAGCGATCCAGATCAGGGTCTCCAAACACCCAGAGCACTGGCGAAGTAATCGTGTCAAGTAAAGGCTGCGGATCGAAATCCAGTATCATACGCTCCCAAAGTCTGTAGGGGGCATCGGCGGGCAAAGGTGTCTCTAAGTCAGGGTTTATTGCCCGGTACCAATCGGCGCCTTGATAACCAGCCGCAGCCTCCCTCAGTTCGTCGTATCCTGTTCCTGTGCGAGTCACCTGATGATCCAAAATCATAAGTTCAAGGCCTTGTGCTACCGCATCTGGTCCGAATCCCGCATAGCGTATTTGCGCCTCGCGACCGTACATTCGATCCTCTGCAATGGTCGAAACGGATGCCGAAACCATCACTATGAAGCCGGGTGAGTCGATGCTTTTAGCCGATAACGAAACGACCCAGCCGCCCTGACTCGCGGCAAAGAAGCCGACGCGTTCAGGATCTACCTCAATTAACGTCTGCAGATACCGATACCCTGCGGCCGCATCACTGGCCAGATCGTCCACACTGAACTCGTTCCATTCGTTGCTTCCGCCCTCAGACTGGCCGACACCCCGTTTGTCATAGGCGAGCGACACGTACCCCTGGCTAGCAAATATCCACGCGTACAGCATCGTGGAATTACGGCTCGTCTGCCCAGATCCATGCACCAGCACCACTCCAGGCGCCTCACTACCAAACCGCGGCGAAAGCAGGGTCCCTCGGATAGTAATATCCCCACTCTGAAAGGAAACTTCCTTTTGCTCGGTCGACAGCCACACCCACCCGGCACCGAGGGCGAGGAGCGCCAGGATGGTTACAATTGACAGGACTATACCTTTGATTATTTTGACGAAAAGCCTCACAGGAGAACTTCATATTCAGAAATGCGCATGCGTGTTTACGCGTATCAGCCCAAGACACCACTTCATTGCAGCTCGAAATACAACTGCGGCTTAAGTTAAAAACCTGACACGTGTACTCTGCATATTCGCGGAGTTGCAGTTTCTCCGCACTTTATCTAAATCCAGTACAGCCTCAAATGCCACAAGTAACTGTTTTACATTTTGTTTATTCGCCACCGTCAAATTGCCCAACTAAATCGGGCAATTCTAGAACTTTATAAACTAAAAAAATCAGTTTTTTTAGGTAGAAAAATCCATAAAAAATTAAAGGATTAGATTGTAGATGCAGGATTATACTGGCGACAAATTTCCTTAACGCCCGACGATAAGACGATTGTTCACAAACTGACTTAACAACTGTGCGTGTAATCGGGGTAGAACCCTTGCAAGCATCTTCCGTTGCGCAGATAACCTCACTGCATGTGCCAACTAATCACTCAGTTGTTCGCACAGTAGTGTGATATCAGATGAATCAACAACCCCTCATTAGTCTGAGTTTTAATGAGTCCATGCTCCTGACAGTCACTTGATCCCAAGTGCCTGCCTGTAGAAGACACCGTTTAATTCGCCAGCACCCTGCAACAACCCAAGGGCACTGTGACCGACGTTAGGTATATCCAGATATTGATGCGGGATTCCCAGCAGATCCATTTGAATATGGAACGAAAAGTTCAGGTCTCTTGTATCATCCAGGGTACCCACCAGTTGTCTAATTGTGGTCTTTTGGGTGCGCAAAAGAGTGGCAGATGCTTGCGCTGTGATGAGTGGACTGATCGCCTGAAAGTAGTTTAAATCGTTGCTGCATACATCGCTGATCAATTGCGCACGCAGCGCTGGCGCACGGTTGGCGCGCGGACCGTCAAATTCAAGGTCCATCGGACCACCAGCGAGTATCGAGATTCCCGCAAACAGCTGCGAAAACTTGAAGCCAATCCGGGCTGCACCATAACCACCCATACTGAAAC
>CANHAR010000197.1 GCA_947458495.1 Gammaproteobacteria bacterium
CCGTTACGCCAGAACACGTTGCTGGTGCTGCGCCATTCAGCTGCACCCGACGAGAACAGCAGATTGTTCACGATAGGCGCAACGTTGGGCGGTGACAACGTAGACTCGGCTTCGTTCATGTAGGCCCACTCAGAGCTGAACACCATATCGCCGATCGGCAGTCCACGCAGTTCATAACGGAAGCCAAAGTCAACGCCGCTGTTTTCGCTGGATGACAAATTCAGGAACGGTTGGTTGCGTGAGAATATTCGGCCCGCGGCAGCCACCGGCCTGCCGGGATTGGCAGCATTGTAGGCAGCAAAGGCGGCGATATCTTCAGGCGTGAGTGCAAAGCGCTCAACATCAGAGTCGCCTTTGTAGTTGGCCGTGCCGCTGCCCAGATCAATCTGGTTGATCGGGATACCTGCCGCCAGACGCTCTCTGGTATAGGCAGCCAGCAGCGCATCATCACTTTCATTGATCTGACCAACGCTGCGTGAACCCAACAGATTGGTGCGGCTGATGCTCCACCAGTCAGCGTTGACAGATAGGCCATCAACAAAAGGTACATCGATGACAAACCCGGCGGTCATGCCTTCGGACTCTTGCGCTTTCAGATTTGGATTGCCACCAAAGTACGTGCGTTTGACATAAGGCCCTTCGTTCAAAGCTGGGTTGCGATAAGTATCAATATCACCGGCACCGGCTGTGATGGACCAGCGCGGGCTGGTGTACAGCGCAGCAAGGCTAGGTGCCATGAAGCCCTCATTGTAAGAGGTGCGCAGCATCACCCAGTCCACCGGTTTCCAGTTCAGACCAATCTTTGGTTTGGTGGTGCTGCCAAAGTCGCTGTAGTCTTCCATGCGCGCTGACAAGTTGAACTCAAGACGATTGACTAAGGGCACGCCAGCGTCTTCGCTGACCAAGGGCACTAACACTTCTGCAAAGGCGCTGGTGACTTTGCGGTCACCAAACACATCCGGACGTGGCGGGTGTAACAGAAAGTCGTTGTTGGTGGTGTCGAGACCGGAACTGGCGGGGTTCTCACCACTGAACGGCGGACGTGTGTCTTCCAGGTTCTCGCGGCGGTGCTCAACACCAAATGCCGCCATGACATCACCACCCCACCAGCTGAACAAAGTGCCTGATACTTTGGCGTCAGCGCTGGTGATATCAGCCTGCGCTTCACGGGCAAACACGGCGCTGAATGAATCTACGACAGCTTGCGGGTTCATGTAGGGCGCGTCTGCCACAACAGCGCCATTCTGCACCTTAAAGGTATAACCAAACGGGTTGTAGGCGTTGGCATCGGTGCGGGCAATAGCGGCCTGCAGCAGGCTTTCACGCACATCCGGATACGCTTCGTCATTACCATTGACCTGGTTGTAGAACAGTGACGTTTCCCAGGTCCAGGTATCACCAAACGTACCTTTTAAGCCAGTAGTGAAGCGCAATACATCAGCGTCTGTCTGGATCACTTCAGCCCCGAGACCTGCCAGCGTCATCTGTGTGAAGCCGACGGTTCGTGGCGCGCCGGTAATTCTCGCTGTGCCATCTGCGTTCGCGGCACCCGTTGGGTGATAAAAACGTGAACCGTAGGGGTTATAAGGGCTGTCGACAGGCATCAGCATCAGCTTGTCAGACGTTGGTCCGTTCAGCGCCAGCGGCTGGCGCTGCATGGTTGAACTCGCCAGATAGTAACCTGCTTCAGCAAAGGCAGTGATCTCAGGGGTCAGGTCATACTCGCCGGCCAGATAGGCGTTGCCACGTTTGACTTCCGGTGAGGCAAATCCGAACTGGTTAAGATCAAGGAAAAATTCAGGGTTGGTCGTGCGGCTGGGCGCTGCGGTGGTCAGTGCTGGCACACCATTAACCGGTCGGAAAAAAGTGTTCGCGGTAGAGGTGCCTACTCTGAAAGTGGGCCAGTATCCACGCGCGGAGCGGCCGTCAAACGGTCCGCCAACATTGTTAAACGGTGCTGGGGCACGATCGGAGTTAAATGACGTGCGGCTGAAATCTCGCTCTGACAGCGATATGCTGTCACGGGTCAGCGCTTCGATGCTGCCGATAAAACGGCCGCGGCCATCAGCAAAACTGGTAGAGCCGAAGGTCAGTGCCAGTTGTGTATTTTCCCCGCCACCGTGCTCGGTTCCGCCTTGCTGAACGGACACCTCAACACCATCAAATTCACGGCGCATGATGTAGTTGATCACACCGCCCACCGCATCAGATCCGTAGATAGACGAGGCGCCATCACGCAGCACTTCAATGCGATCCACGCCCTGTGTTGGCAACTGGTTGACGTTGACCGCCTGCGACAGTCCTGCCGTCATCGGGTTGATCGCCATACGACGGCCGTTGACCAGCACCAGGGTTGCCGTTGCGCCCATGTTGCGCAGATTGATATTGGCATTGTCGCCACGCGCGCCTGAGGAGCCCAAACGGGTTTCGTTCTCCGGCAAGTTGACCACGGAGGGCAGCGACGTCAGCAGGTCCACCGGCAACAGCGCCGAGCGGACTTCCATGGCTTCTTCCCCAATGACCGACACTGGGACTGTGCCGTCATTCTGCGCACGACGGATGTTGGAGCCGGTGACCACAACTTCCTGTATCTCCGGGGTGTCGGCTTGAGAGTTTACTGCAGTGCTGGTAGCTGACTGCGCTGCAACCTGAGCGGCCACACTTAACAACGCACCGGAAAGCGCCAGGCGTACCATAATGCCCAACGGTTTAAGACGCAGGTGCTTGGCGTCAGCACTTCTGTTGGATATCAAAAATGAATGTGTGGGTTTTTCGTGCATGCTGTGGGGGCTCCGTGGTGGCCTGATCTGAACTGGTCAGTGATAGAGATGCCATGACATTTGAAAGGTCATGGTTATGCGCAGGCAGGAGCTTAGGCGTGGTATTTGACAGCAAGATGGCGGTTTGATGGCAGTTTGGTGAATGTGGTGAATGGGGACGGAGAGATCAAAAAATGATCTCTCCGTCCCCATTTAAAACCAACTAAAACGCCGGGAAGCCGGTGAGCTTGTCGGTTGTGAAGGGAATCTCTTCAAACAGCATGGGGTAGAAGTAGCGGCGGATCTGCTCGTGGTGATCGCGGATGCGTTGTTCGTAGGCCAGCACTGACGCTACATCGGTTTGTGCGATACCCTGCATCAGGCGCGTGGCTGCCACCGGCGGCGACAGCCAGGCAACCAGTCCGGTCAACTGGTCACGTTGCGCGATGGACTCGCGATAGGCTTGTGACAGCGGGGCCGCAGTCTCATCGCCGACTTGCTGGAAGGCAAAGTACCACTTCCAGTGAAATGGCATGTCGACCGGTGCCGAGTGCGACCATTCCGGGTGACTGGCATAAAACTTGTCCATGGTGTCTGGTTTTGGCAGATCCCATGCACCGTTGACAGTTTCACGTTGCACCAGACTGATCTGCGCGCCATCAATACCAGGCACGGCACTGTCAATGATCAGTTTGCCCGACAGTGGCACCAGCAAGGCCAGCACCAGCCAGCAGCCGGTCAACACCGCCGCAGAGACTGAGGCAGACCAGTTGCCAAAAGCGATCAGCGAGGCCAGCAGTGTCCAGAAGATCAAACTGAACAGCACCACCCCGGTGGCGGCGAGCAGGGCGCTCGGGCTGCTACCAAACAGGCTGCCAAGTGCCCACAGCGGCAGCAGACACGCGGCGGCTGCGCCGGCTGCAAGCACCACAATACGCATGCTCCAGATTTTTCCCGGGCGTGCGGCGGTTGCGGTCAACATCGGGATACGGCCGGCTTCACGCTCTGCTGCGTACACATCGTACATCAGCACAATCACAAACAGCGGCAGCAAAAACGCAATCACAAAGGCAAAATCAAAACGACCCGCCAGGCTCAGTTCCGGATTGAAGTTATCCGCCTCGTGAATCTGTCCCTCTAGTGCCAGTGCACGCACCCGCAGCATCCATGGCGACAGGTCGCGCTGGCCGATGGCCAGAAACGCAGCATCGTCGGGCTGATTCCAGGTCAGCGAAAACGCAGCGTAGGCTGCACCACCATACTCTGTGGCGCTGCTCAGCGTTGCTGCACGTTCAATTTCATCTTGCGCCTGGGTGCGCTCAATGGTGTCGATTTGTCGCTGTATCTCCGCCTGACCGAGCACCAAGGCAAGCACACAGATCACCATCAGGGCCAGCCAGGTCAGGCGCGTGGTGCGGTTGCCCGCAATAAAACGTGCCTCACGTGAAAAGTCTTTTACAGAAATCATGCCTTACCTGCCTTGTCAGCTATTTTTCTGATCAGACCTGTTGCCAACATCAGCCACAATAACAAGATCAACAGCAACGGCGCTGCCGACAACAACCGTTCGCTGACTGCTGAGGGCGCAAAGCTGAAACTCTGCAAGCGCTGCCAGAACTCAGGATTTACACGTGTACGTTGTTCGGCTTCGCTGTTGACGCTGCGCTGGGCATCGTCGGCAAAATCCAGTTCATGCGCGTGCAGTGTGTTGAGTTCCTGAATCAAGGCGTAACGATGCGCTTCAGCCTCATCCAGAAAACGCTGGTGGTTGATCAGATCGGTGCCGGCTGCGCGCATCGACAGATTGCGAATCGCCAGATAAGGGCTGACCAGCGAGAACAGATTCATCACGGTGGATTGCTGACGCTGGATAGCATGCAGTTCACCGGCATAACGATTCATCACCGCAGAACCAGCCTCTTCACCTTGCAGTGACACCAGACCCCTATAGTTAACCGGCAGGTCTTCAATACGGCTGACACCGTACTGTGCCAGTACCTGCTGCTGAAAACTCTGGAAGCCGGCATCATTGATGTTGTGGCTGTCGCCCACTGTGCGCATGTCACGTTGAATCAGGATGTCCATCTCTGTCTGCGTTTGCGAGGGATACGCACTAGCGGCAACATCAGCCGCGATGCGAGGAATCAGAATGGTGCTGGCTGCCCACAAGATCATCAGCGTAATCAGCGCCGTGCGTGCAGTTTTCGCAAATGCGGAGACCGCCACAATCAACATCACCCAGAACGCCAGGTACAGCAGATGTCCGCACAACATAACCAATGCAGACAACAGCTCCGAGGGATAGCTGATAACCAGCCATAACACGGCTATCAACAGCGGGGTGGCAGCCAGTGCGGCGACACCACCAATGGCCAGCGCCTTGCCTTTGATCAGCGTCGATGGGCTGACGCCCCGCGCAACCAGTTGCAGCAAAGTGCCGCGCTCACGTTCTCTGACCACGCTGCCATAACCGATCAGGATTAACAGCAACGGAGTAATGAC
>CANHAR010000198.1 GCA_947458495.1 Gammaproteobacteria bacterium
ACTGCAGACATCTGCCGGATGATGCCTTTTTATTGGTCCCGTTTTCAGGCCCGATTGTCGCCATCCAGACAATCATACGTAACAAGCGCCTTTTTCGGTTATCTCGGGCATTCTACACAGTGTCGACGGCCGGCGTCCAAGTGCCATAAGCCACAATTTGCACACCCTGCAGAGCCGCTTCCGTTAACACTTTGCAAGCTTATCAGGCATAATGAACGCCCACTTTTGATCACTGCACAGATCGGCTCCGCAAGCCGCGTGCATCTATACAGGCAGGATAGAGTAATGAGTGCCAAGCCCGAACACTTTCTCGACAGGATTACCGAACTGGACGACAGAACCCGATATACGTTCGGAAGTTCAAGCAAAGTGTATGTAAAAGGGAGCCGCGACGATATTCTGGTACCCATGCGCGAGATCATTCAGGCGCATACACACACTGAAAAAGGCCTCGAACACAATCCGCCGATCCGGGTGTATGACACCTCGGGTGCATATTCCGATCCATCATTCCCTGTTGATCTGCGTGCCGGACTACCGGCCATTCGCGGCCGCTGGATTGAAGAGCGCGGCGACACTGAATTGCTGGCGGGTGTCTCATCCCGGTTTGGCAAACAACGTCAGGATGACATTCAAACGGCACACCTGCGTTTTGAGCATATCCGCAAGCCTCGCCGCGCAAAAGCCGGCGCCAATGTCAGTCAGCTTTATTATGCGCGCCAAGGCGTTGTGACCCCGGAAATGGAATTTGTCGCCATACGCGAAAACATGAGCCTGGCACAGGCTCGCGAGCACGCCGCGTTGGGTGTGCAGCATCCGGGGCAATCGTTTGGCGCTGCGATTCCCAAAGAAATTACCCCAGAGTTTGTGCGCGCAGAAATTGCCCGTGGTCGCGCGATTATTCCGGCTAACATCAATCACCCTGAAATCGAACCGATGATTATCGGCCGCAACTTTCTGGTGAAAGTAAATGCCAACATCGGCAATTCAGCGGTGTCTTCATCCATCGAAGAGGAAGTTGAAAAACTGGCATGGGCAGCACGTTGGGGTGCAGACACCGTGATGGATCTGTCCACTGGCAAAAACATACATGAAACACGCGAGTGGATTATCCGTAACTCCATGGTACCCATTGGTACCGTACCCATTTATCAGGCACTGGAAAAAGTCGGCGGCGTGGCTGAAGACCTGACTTGGGAAATGTTCCGTGACACCTTGATCGAGCAGGCTGAACAAGGCGTGGATTACTTCACCATTCATGCTGGGGTGTTGCTGCGATATGTGCCGCTGACGGCTAAACGTGTCACCGGTATTGTGTCGCGCGGTGGTTCCATCATGGCCAAGTGGTGTCTGGCGCATCACAAGGAAAATTTCCTCTATACACATTTCGAAGACATCTGCGAAATCATGAAGGCTTATGATGTGTCGTTCTCGCTGGGTGATGGTCTGCGCCCCGGTTCAATAGCCGATGCCAATGATGCTGCGCAGTTTGCTGAACTGGAAACCCTGGGCGAGTTGACCAAAATCGCCTGGAAACACGATGTTCAAACCATGATCGAAGGCCCTGGCCATGTGCCCATGCATATGATCAAAGAGAACATGGACAAGCAGCTGGCAGTGTGTGACGAGGCACCTTTTTACACATTGGGGCCGCTCACCACAGATATCGCACCGGGTTATGACCACATTACCTCCGGGATCGGTGCCGCCATGATCGGCTGGTTCGGCTGCGCCATGCTTTGCTACGTGACTCCCAAAGAACACCTTGGATTACCAGACAAACAAGATGTGAAAGATGGCCTGATGGCCTACAAAATCGCAGCACACGCAGCAGATCTGGGCAAAGGTCATCCCGGCGCACAACTGCGCGACAATGCACTGTCCAAAGCGCGCTTTGAATTCCGCTGGGAGGATCAGTTTAATCTGGGTCTTGATCCGGAAACCGCGCGCGCATTCCACGACGAGACATTGCCCAAGGAGTCCGGCAAGGTCGCGCATTTCTGTTCAATGTGTGGTCCCAAGTTTTGCTCGATGAAAATTACACAGGAAGTACGCGAGTACGCGGCGGGACTGGAGTCAGCGCAGGAGTCAGTTGTTGTTTCCGAGGCTGACCAGCAGGCGCTGGACGATGCCATCAAAACCGGTATGGAAGAGATGGCTGATCAGTACAACCGAACCGGCCGACAGCTGTATCACAAGGTGTAATCCGCCGGGTTTATGGACGATATAAGAGTTGAGAATAGAGAACAAATCAATGACTGATTTAAAAGCTGATGATCTGAACATCGAATCGATAGAGACCCTGCTGACACCTGCGCAGCTGAAAGCCGATCTGCCACTTGAAGGTGTTGCGCTGGAGTCTGTGCGCAACGCGCGTCAGACAATTTTTAACATTTTGGATCGCACTGACCCACGTCTGTTTGTGGTGGTGGGCCCATGTTCCATTCACGATACCAAGGCCGCGATTGACTATGCCGAGCGTTTAAAAGGGCTGGCAGATGAAGTCCAAGACACGCTGTATCTGGTGATGCGAGTGTATTTTGAGAAACCGCGCACCTCGATTGGCTGGAAAGGGCTGATCAATGATCCTTACATGGATGACACGTTCCGCATTCAGGATGGTCTGCGCATTGGTCGCAAGTTGCTGCTGGACATTGTGTCCATGGGGCTGCCGGCGTCTACTGAAGCGCTGGATCCAATTTCCCCGCAGTACCTGCAGGACATGATTGCCTGGTCTGCGATTGGTGCTCGTACCACCGAGTCACAAACCCATCGCGAGATGTCCAGTGGTTTGTCTTCTGCTGTCGGTTTCAAAAATGGTACAGATGGCGGGCTGATGGTGGCGGTGAATGCCATGCAGTCAGTCAACAATCCACACCGCTTTCTGGGTATCAACAAGTCGGGTCAGGTGGCGGTGGTGCGCACCAAGGGCAATCCTTATGCGCACGTGGTTTTGCGTGGCGGCAGTACCGGCCCCAACTATGACTCTGTTCACGTGGCGCAAACGGAAGAGGCCTTGCGCAAGGGCGGCGTCAGCACCAACATCATGATCGATTGCAGTCACGCCAACTCCAATAAGGATCCGATGATTCAATCCCTGGTGTTAAAGGATGTGGCGCATCAGATTCTGGAAGGAAACCATTCGATTGTTGGGGTGATGCTGGAGAGCAATATCAACTTTGGAAGTCAGAAGATACCCAAGGATCTGGGTGATCTGAAGTATGGGGTATCAGTAACGGATGCCTGTATCGATTGGGCTGAGACTGAGCGCAGCATCCGGGAGATGGCCGCAAAATTGAAGGATGTGCTGCCAACACGCCAGGCTTGATTCTTGATTGTTTGCCGCAGGCGGAGCGGGACATTCCTCACAACGGCGCTGCGCGCCTTATTGTTGTTCGCTCATGTCCCGCTGCTCCCGGAATCTCTGCGACTGCAATCAATTCAGCCCACTACCCGGGCGCATCGCTCAGGCAGCGCACGCATGCAAAACGACTCGATTTCGACCGCCTGCCTTTGCCTCATACAGAGCAAGGTCCGCTGCCTTGTAGGCCAGATCAAGCATGTCATCCGCTTTTGCATCCATTTGGGCAACGCCAATGCTGACAGTCATCGCGATGTCATGTTGGACACCCAACAGATTCGGCAGGTGAAAACAATGTTTTTCAATCATTGTGCGCACATGCTCTGCGACTTGCAGACCCTGATTGACATCGGAATTTCGCAACAGTATTGCAAATTCTTCTCCACCCCAACGGGCCACCCAATCGGATGCACGGACCGTTTTTGGTAGCAGCGCCCCCAATTGCCGCAATAGATCATCTCCGGCGGGATGACCAAGCTCATCGTTGATGTTCTTGAACAGATCCAGATCCAGCAGCAACAGACAGGCCGGAGTGTTTTGTCGAATCATCAGCGTTTGCTCTTCATTGGTCAGAATCCGCAGCATGCGACGATTGGCCAGTCCTGTCAGATCATCTCGCGTCGCGAGCTGCTCCAGTTGGCTATTCTTTTGTTCCAACTCCTTTTGCTGCTGGAAGATAACATCCTGCTGCTGCAAGGCGCTGATTTTTTGCTGCCAGAGAATCCAGGAAAACCCAACAGACATGCAGCACGCCATCAGTCCATTAAACAGATTGGAAATGAGAAAGATGGGGTCAGTTTGAGTCAGAGTCATCGCTCCGGCGTAAATACCGAGCAGAGCAGAATAGATAATCAGCGCGGTCAGCGGGTTGACGATGATCAAAACGCTCGCCACCGTGCAGGCCATTAGAAAGGGGGTGACCGCCGGGGTCACCATCTGATCAATGCTGGTAACACTAATGCCGGCAGCCAATACCAACGCATGAGCAACCCGGGTGATGCGTTTCTTTACGAGTGCGGACAGTTTCAAGGAGGGACGTGTCCACCAGCACAGCACCGTAAACGACAGGAAAGTAAGGCCGGAATTCCAAACCAGGGCCCGTTGCCACTGCTGTTGTGTGGCAGTCTCAAAGCTCAAGCTTGACGTTATCAGCAGTCCCGCTGCAGTCACCATGAGCATCAGCACCGACAATAAAAACAACCGGTCAAATGTGATGCTCACAAGCCGGTCTTCAAAGTCAAGATGAAGCTGCAGGACTCGCTTGAGGTGAAGCTTGATGGGATTATTGTTCATCGGGTTAGTCTAGCGTAAATGAACCTAGCCCACTACAAAGAGCTACTTCGAGTGCAAGACGCTACGTCTTCCTGGGTTCAAGACGGACAACCGCTTAGAAACTACTGACAGAGCTCAATTCTCTCCGGGATCGCTGTTCTGCTTTGCCCAGTCGAATCCATTCCTGCACCCATGCGTTTGCAAGAATGGTATCTGCATAACTTTGTGCCACTGAGCTCAGTTCAGCACCATAAGCCTTGAGGGAAATGGCCATGGGTGCATACATACAATCGGCAATTGAGAATCGCCCAAACAGATATTCTCCGCCAGTGCCATGTTTACGGCGACAACAGCTCCAGATTGCGTCGATACGCGCAATCTCCTCAGCAATAGCGTCGGTAACGGTTAACTTGACAGACAGGCTGCAGTTCATCGGCCAGTCGCGCTTGAGATTTGGGAATTCAGCATGTACTTCTGCACAAATGGAGCGGGCTGTTGCCCGTTTACGTGGACTGCTTGGCCAACCTTTCCCATCGAGCATGGCTTCAGAAACATATTCGCAGATCGCAATG
>CANHAR010000199.1 GCA_947458495.1 Gammaproteobacteria bacterium
CGGTGCGCAGTGCCTTGCTGGATGGTGCGCGTTGGTGGAATTCTGCGTTTGAAGCCATCGGTTTTGACAATGCGTTTCAGGTTGAAATTCTGCCGGAAGATGTTGACCCCATGGATATCCGTTACAACGTGATTCAGTGGGTGCATCGCTCCACGCGCGGATGGTCTTACGGCTCCAGTGTGATTGATCCGCGCACCGGTGAAATTATCAAGGGCAAAGTGACACTGGGTTCATTGCGCGTCAGGCAGAACTATCGTATTGCTCAATCCTTGATGGGGCTGGCTGCTGAAGGATCGGATCAGGCGATTCAGGAGCTGGCGCTGTCACGCATACGCCAGTTATCGGCGCATGAAGTTGGACATACTCTGGGTATCGCTCACAATTTTGCCGCCAGTGTTAACAACCGGGCGTCGGTTATGGATTATCCGCATCCTTCTCTGGAGATCAGCGATCAAGGGGTTCTGGACGCTCTCAATGCCTATGACATCGGGCTGGGGCAATGGGACTACCAGACCATCAAATATGGCTACAGCCAGTTTGCTGACGCGGCTGCAGAGGCTGCGGGTCTGGCGGCCATTCTGCAAGAGAACAAAGATGCCGGTCTGTATTACATCACCGATCTGGATACCAACGCAGAAGGTGGTGCACATCCGCTCTCGCATCTGTGGGACAACGGCGCTGATCCGGTAGACGAATTGCAACGCCTGCTGGATGTGCGAGCTGGCGCTTTGCAACGCTTTGGGTCCGATAATCTGCGTGTGGGCCAACCGTATGCCGAACTGGAAGAGATGCTGGTGCCTTTGTATTTGTTACACCGTTATCAGGTCTCAGCCGTGCATCGCCTGGTGGGCGGGACGTACTATGAATATTCGGTTTACGACGGCAGCGCACCACAGTCGCCATTGGTAGTGCCGGTCGATGCCGCCCGTCAGCTGCGCGCACTCGATGCGCTGCTGTTGACCTTAAGGCCCGAGTTACTTGCGTTATCGCCAGATATTTTGTCCGTCATTCCGCCCAAACCGCCGGGGTATGGGCGCAATCGGGAGAGTTTTCCTTTGCGCACCTCGGTTGGGGTCGACTTCGCCACCATCGCGGAAACTGCGGCAGATCACACCATCGCCGGGATTCTGCAGGCCGAACGGCTGACGCGTATCAACAACCTGAATATGCTGGATAACTCCCTGCCCTCGGTCGAGTTGGTGTTGTCACGACTGCTTGAAAACACCTTTTATGCACCACGTCAAACCGATCAGTTGGGCAGTGTGCAACGTGCAGTCAATAATGTTGTGTTGTATCGCATGCTGGCTGTTCTGCAGTCGGAGCGCGTTGATAATCAGGTAAAAGCCATGATCAACCACACCTTGGCTAATCTGGATGAGTGGCTGGATGGTGCAGAGTCTGTCTCCGACAGTCCGTGGCAGGCCCACTACCAGATGGCGCGGGATGAAATCGAAAACCGTCTGCAACACGGTGCGGAAAACAGTTTGTTGAGTGCGCCGTTACCGATGCCACCCGGTGCACCCATTTAATATTTTTAGAAATTTCAGCTCAGGAAACCAATAGCGTGAGAACCATATTTGAATTGAAGCAAGTGACATTGGCGGTGCAGGGTGATGATGCGCAGTTCCCGGTGAACAGAGTGTATTGTGTTGGCCGTAACTATGCCGAGCACGCCAAAGAAATGGGCGCGGATCCTTCGCGGGAAGCGCCGTTCTTTTTTGGCAAACCGGCTGATGCGGTATTTGTGCCCGAGGGCAAAGTTCCGTACCCCACACGTACAAAGGATTTGCATCATGAAGTTGAACTGGTGGTGGCCTTGCACAAGGGCGGTTCATCACTGACGCTGGAGCAGGCGCGTGAGGCGGTATATGCCTATGGTGTGGGCATTGATTTTACCCGCCGCGATTTACAGGCTGATGCAAAAAAACAAGGGCGTCCCTGGGATACCGCCAAAGGGTTTGATTTTTCAGGTCCGGTGTCAACGTTGATTCCTGTGAGCAAAACCGGTTGGTTAGATAAAGGTGCCATTACGCTTTCTTTAAACGGGCAGCCAAAACAGCGTGGTGATCTGTCGGATCTGATCTGGAAAGTGGATGAAATTATTGCGGAGTTGTCGACCTATTACACACTAAAAGCCGGCGATGTGATCTTCACCGGAACCCCGGCGGGTGTTGGCGCTGCCAATCGGGGCGACGAGGTGGACGCCGCCATCGAGGGTGTGGGCAGGCTGGTATTTACGATGGTGTAAGCGCAGGCAGCCCTGCAAACCACGCTTCCAGTATCAGGCGCGCGGCCAGGCTGTCGACCGCGCCGCTGGATTCACCACGCAGTAACTCACCGCGCGCAACAAACGAGGTGAGTCGTTCGTCAATACCGTAACACGGTTTGTGCAGACGGCCTTCCAGGCGATTGCCAAACTTGCGTGCCCGAATCAGCAGTTCACTCTCGCTGTCGTCCATATTCCATGGCAACCCAACAACAAATGCATCCGGCTTCCAGTCGGTGACCAGCTTTTCCAGCTGACTCCAGTCCGGTATGCCATCGTTTGCCGGCAATACTGACAGCGCTTGCGCGGTGCCGGTGAGGCTTTGGCCAACAGCAACGCCAATGCGTTTGGTACCAAAATCAAAGGCCAGCACTTTGAGCGGCTTGAGATACTTTTGTGGGTAAGCTTCCATAAACGGATGTCAAGAGTGTCCTGATAAGGTAGATAACTGGCTCAAGCTGACGCCAAGAATTGCAGCGGCCGCATCCGCCATGGCGCTATGATCCTCTGAGAACAGCAAATCCGCATTGGCAGGTACCGTCAGCCAGACATTGTCGCTGATTTCCTGCTCAAGCTGGCCGGCATCCCATCCTGCACATCCCAGCGCCGCAATAAAGCGGGCAGGTCCACCACCGCTGGCAATGTCCTGCAGAATATCCCGTGACATCGACAGACTGATTGAGTCGTTGATGGGCAGCGTGTAGTCCCACTCGGTGCCGGCATCATGCAGGATAAATCCTTTGTTTTTTTCTACCGGGCCGCCGGTCATGACCTTTTTATCGGTGAGTCTTTGCACGATATGGTCGTTGACGGTGATCTTCATTTCTTCCATCAGGCTTTTGACGGGTAAGCTTGACGGCCGATTAATGACTACACCCAAGGCGCCGTTTTTATCGTGTTTCCACAAATAGGTCACAGAACCCTGAAAGTGAGGGTCCTGTAATTGCGGCATGGCAATCAGAAAGTGATGTTCAAGACAGCTGCCATCTTCTGCGGCCAGGTCGGAAAAGCCTCTTGATTCAGGTTGCTTTTGCATGAGGTATATCGTCTCCCGTTGAAGGCCTGTTCTACTGACTGCTGAAGGCATTGCCAGGGCGGAACCGCCAGGTACGTATGATCTCCAGCAGATCAACGTTGTCGCGCAGTTCTTCCGGGAATACGCCAAAGGGCGCCGCCAGCCGGACAATATCCACGGCGGCCTGATCGAGCACCTGATGTCCTGATCCCTGCAACACCCTGATCTCTGCAACACTGCCGTCGGGTCTGATGGTGACCATCATGCGCAGGCTGCCAAAAATTTCGTTCTGGCGTGCTTCGTCCGGGTAATGCTGATTGCCCACCAGTTCGATACGTTTGCGCCAGTTATCAAGGTAGAGTGCGTCATGGCGCTTTTGTGTTGATGCCGAGGAAATAGTATATCGGCGCGGGCGGTTGGCGTACGCTTGTTGCTGAATGTCCAGCTGCGCCTGCAAACTGGCAATCGCCAGTGAAATGTCCTGTGGGCTTGAGTGTTCAGACAATAGAGGACTGTCTTCAGGCGTTTGTGACTCCAAGTGTTGACGCAAGTGTGCTTCAGCGTTGGTGGAACTGAGGATGCGCACATCCTGTATCTGCCGGCCTGCCGCAGCGTGGGTGGGGATCGGTTGGACCTCCTGAATCCGTTCGTCAAAAAGCATGGATTCAAAGGGGGTTGCCGGTGCAATTCGCTCATCAACAGTGCCGCTGCCGGTTTGATTCTCTTGCGCGATAAAGTCAGCCTGATCCGGTGCCGTCTCGCTGCGGAACTGGGCGAGAGTGATTTCTATCGCCGGCGTGTCGGCACTTTCGGTGACAAAACTGAAGCCCACGCCGGCAATCAGAATGACGTGCAGGCAGGCCGACATGAACATGGTAAAACCAAACCGTTCACTGCCCAGCGACGCGGGGTCGGTGTAGGGCATTGTTTTGACATCAGAGCTTGCCGGCATAGACCAGTTTTTCCGCAATCACGGCCATCAGGTCACCCGCGATATCAAGATTGTAAGCAGCATTGATCTCGCGCACGCAGGTAGGGCTGGTAACGTTAATTTCAGTCAGGTAATCGCCGATAACGTCCAGTCCGACAAACAGCAGACCTTTGGCTTTGATGGTGCTTTTGACCTGCCCGGCAATCCAGTGGTCACGTTCAGACAAAGGTTGGGCGATACCACTGCCGCCCGCCGCCAGATTGCCGCGTGTCTCGCCTATGGCGGGTACCCTCGCCAGCGCATACGGTACCGGTTCACCATCAACCAACAGAATACGCTTGTCGCCTTTGACAATTTCCGGAATGTAGCGCTGCGCCATGATCGGGCTGCGTCCATGTTCAGTCAGCGTTTCAATGATCACGCTGACGTTGGCATCATCGGGTTTAAGTCTGAAGATTGAGCTGCCACCCATGCCATCCAGTGGTTTAAAAATGACATCCCCGTGGGTTTTATGAAAGGCGCGCAAAATGTCGGCGCGGCTGCTGACCAGAAACGGTGGGCAACACTGCGGAAACTGGGTAGCAAAGATTTTTTCGTTACAGTCCCGCAGAGCCTGCGGTTTGTTGACAACCAGAGAGCCGGCCTGCTCGGCACGTTCCAATAAATAAGTGGAATAAATGTAGTTGTTGTCGAAGGGTGGGTCTTTGCGCATCAGGATGACGTGCAGGTCTGCCAGAGGCCGTTGCTCGATCTCACCCATGGTGTACCACTGATGAGGATCATAGGCCACCGACAGTTTGCGCATATGTCCCATGGCGGTTTCACCGGCCAGGTACAAGTCGCCCTGCTCCATATAATAAAGTTCCCAGCCGCGCTCCTGCGCAGCCACCAGCATGGCAAGACTGGTGTCTTTTTTGTAATTGATACGGTCGATGGGATCCATCACGATGCCGAGTCTGATCTGCATGGATTTGTC
>CANHAR010000200.1 GCA_947458495.1 Gammaproteobacteria bacterium
AATCTTGCCATACAGGTTCATGGTGGTTACGGCTATACCCGTGACTACAATGTCGAACAGTTCTACAGAGACAATCGCCTGAATCCGATTCATGAAGGCACTCATGGTATTCAGGCTCTCGATCTGCTGGCGCGCAAGGTGGTGATGAATGACGGAGCCAATCTTGAGCTGTTGATGACAACCCTATTGCACACGTCCAATAGGGCAGCGAAAGATGCAAATCTTTCTGAGTATGCCTCTATGCTGGATGCGGCGCTTTATAAACTGGTCGATGTGACACGCCAGTTACACAGCAGCGGACATCCGCAGCTGACACTGGCTAACGCAACGGTTTATCTGGAGGCGGCAGGCCATATTGTTGTTGCTTGGATATGGCTTGAACAAATGATAGTTGCCAGTGGAAAGGAAGAAGATTTTTATCTCGGAAAAATGCAGGCCGGCAGGTACTTCTTTTTTTGGGAGCTACCCAAAACCGGACCTTGGCTGGACCTGCTGGCGTCGCTGGACGATACGTGTCTGATGATGAATGATCGCTGGTTTGATTGATGAAATCAGGCAGATGATGCATCAGGTAGTACGTCTGATTTCCTACTCAAGTTGATCAGATCTTGACGAAGAAATGCTAAGGAAAGTGCGTTAATCCCACAGAATATACACGCAAAAAAAAGCCCCGGCATTCAGAATGCCGGGGCCTTGTTTTGTTGTCAGGCTGTAATTACAGACCTACAACGTTTTCCGCCTGCAGGCCTTTAGCGCCTTTGGTGACGGTGAATTCTACGCGCTGACCTTCAGCCAGGGTTTTGAAACCGCTAGACTTGATTGCGCTGTAGTGTACGAATACATCTGCGCCGCCGTCCTGCTGGATGAAACCAAAACCTTTTGATTCGTTGAAAAATTTAACCTGACCGGTCACTGTATTTGACATATTGCCATTCCTTAAAAAAATAAATTACTAAAAAGTTACCATCACGTCGTAGTAGTGTTACGGCGACGTCAAGCAAAAAATACGATTACAAATATGATATACAGGACGAGGGACTGATTGCGGCGCTTCGTATTGCAGACATAAATATAGCCGGTTTTTTGGCTTGACGGCGAGTCTACATCACAAACGGCATAAGTCAAATTTTTTTTCTGAAAAATCAGACAGATCCATTTAACTTTGTGCCAAACGCAGAAAGATGTCACAACAAACCTTGACATTCACTCCTAAAAAAAAACTATGCGTTCATTCCCGAGTTTGCTCTTTAAAACATACGCTTAGCGTCACAGCTTTGCAGTATTACAATATCAAGTGGGCTGGGTTATTATCCAGACATTGACATCACATAAGTTCCTCGAGGTTACCACTACAATGAAAACAGCCTTCAAGCGTTCAGTGTTTTTAGCAACTATAGTGCTTGGCTTAGGCTCTGCACAGGCATGGGCAGACAATCTTTCTTATGCAACACCAGAATCCGTCGGCATGTCTTCCGAACGACTTGAGCGCATAGCGCCGGTCCTCAACCGATACGTAGACGAGGGCCAACTGACAGGCGTCGTCAGCATGATCGCCCGCAAAGGCGAGATAGTCCACTTCGAAGAGTATGGCGTGCTTGATGCAGAGTCTGGAAAACCGCTACAAAAAGACAGTATTTTCCGTATCTACTCAATGACAAAACCTATCACTACCCTCGCGGTCATGATGCTGTATGAAGAAGGCAAACTTCAGCTGACTGACCCGGTTGAGCGTTACCTGCCAGCCTTCACGAATGTACGCGTAGCGGGCCCCGGCGGGGCATTGGTAGCGCCTCTGCGCCCCATGACTGTGCAGATGTTGATGACACATACCTCTGGCCTGACTTACGGCGTATTCGGTGACACACTGGTGGATCGTCAGTACCGTGACGCCGGTGTTATGACCAGCCCGGACAACACAACATTTATCGAACGACTCGGAACAATTCCTCTCCAGTTTCAGCCTGGCACCCGCTTTCACTACAGTGTTTCTACAGATGTGTTAGGTGCGCTTGTTGAAGCTGTATCAGGACAGACATTGGGCGAGTTTTTCCAACAGCGCATTTTTGATCCATTGCAGATGGAAGACACATTTTTCCAGGTCCCCGCTGAGAAGTTGGAGCGCTTTGGCACCAACCACACGTACAACCCGGAATCTAAAATACTTGAAGTCAGTGACCGTGTTGCTGACAGCAATTTTGTTAACCGCCGAACATTCGAATCTGGTGGTGGTGGTTTGTTGTCAACCACGGAAGACTACATGCGTTTCAGCCAAATGCTGATTAACGGCGGAGAACTGGAAGGCGAGCGTATTATTGGTCGCAAAACGCTGGATTACATGACCCAGAACCATTTAGGCGGAATATTTGGTACAACAGGTCAACATAGCCCTGACGAGTTACCGGGGATGGCTCGCGGCACAGGTTTTGGTCTGGGCTTCGCAGTAATCGAAGATCCGACAGCAGTGGGAGGAAACACCTCTGCGGGTGAGTATTACTGGGGTGGTGCTGCCGGCACAATTTTCTGGGTTGATCCTGTCGAAGAACTGGTTGGTATCGTGATGATTCAACACATGAACGTGCAGGTGCCACTGCGGGCTGTTTTTAAAGCCTTAACGTATGGCGCAATTATTGAATAAATAAATTTGCACACAACACATCAGCAATGAATACAACTGCGTTGATGTGTTGATACGCCAGCCGGCTAACATAGACCGGATGGTTCTATAAATCAGGGAGAAGGTACATAACAATGCGCTTGCATCAGGCAAGTGATCGGGTAGTTATTAGCGGGCTTGGCCTGTGGACTCCGGATCATGTAATTTCGAATGAAGAGTTAGTTTCAGCGTTAAATGCATATGCTGATAAATTTAATACAGAGCACCAGGCCGAGATTGAATCAGGCGAGATCAAAGCAGTCGGCAAATCCGATGCTGAATTTATTGAGAAAGCAAGCGGAATAAAACAGCGCCATGTCTACGTTAAAGAGGGCATTTGCGACATAAACCGTATGCGTCCGCTGATTCCTGAGCGCAAAGAAGAGGAATTGAGCCATCAGGCGGAAATTGCACTTTATGCAGCTCGCAGTGCCATGCAGTCAGCAGGAAAAAATGCCGGGGATATCGATGCTGTTATTGTGAGCTGCGCCTATACCGAGCGTGCCTATCCGGCAATCGCCATCGAAGTCCAGGAAGCACTGGGCATAGATGGATTCGGTTTTGACATGCTGGTCGCATGCTCTGCCGCAACATTTGCATTACACCGCGCGTGGGAAATGGTCAGTACTGGCAGCGCTCGGGCAGTACTGGTAATCAACCCTGAATTAGTCTCGCCTCAGATCAACTATACCGACCGTGACAGCCATTTTATTTTTGGAGATGTTGCTACTGCGATTATTGTAGAGCCAGTCTCGACGGCAACCAGCGATCAGCAATTTGAGATACTGGGCACACAAGCAAAAACACTGTACTCCAGCAATATCCGCTCAGGCTTTGGATACATGTCGCGCGCCTTTGACTCTGATCCGTTTGGACCCGACAAACTTTTCCATCAGGAAGGTCGCTCAGTATTTAAAGAAGTCTGCCCGATGGCCGCAGAGCACTTGTCAAACCATCTCGCATTGCATGGAAAAACGCCACAGGATGTCAGACGCTGGTGGTTGCATCAGGCCAACATCAACATGAATCATTTGATCTCCAAAAAATTACTTGGCCACGTGCCTGAACAGGACGAAGCACCCATAGTGCTGGATCGCTATGCAAACACTGCCTCCGCAGGATCAATCATCGCTTTCAGCTTGCACCACAAGGATATGAAAGCCGGGGATATTGGAATGCTGTGTTCATTTGGAGCAGGTTATTCGATTGGCAGTCTGGTGCTGCGTAAACTCTGAGGGCCTTTTGATGGCAACGTTGATTGGCAGCAAAAAATCTATTGCAGCCGCAGTGGCATTAACAGCTACTTTCAGTTTCGGCATGCCCGAGTTGTCATGGTCAGCAACGCCTCAGGTACGAGGGCAATGGGCCGGTACTATGGGCGAATCAACACTGCGCAGATTTTATTCTGCCGGTGGTGACATGGGCGAAGTGATTAATCGTGTTATCAGTTATCAGACTGCGAACCGGGTCTGGCAATTGCAGCAGGGGCGCCCGAACCCACCAGCCGCCTCTGAGATGCGCACTCGAACAGACAGCTGGGCAGCCCAGAACGATTCCTTGATACCCATTGCTCCAGCCATGGAAAGACCGCTGTATTTCAGAGTGATGGCGCGTTTGGCAGGACGAGAAGAAGAAGGCCTGATGCGCAGTCGAAGTGACAGGCTGGATCTCGGTCTGTTATACGCGCCCACCAGTGGCTCTTATCTGGGTGTCGGGCTGTCGGCAGAGGAGAGCAGCTCGGATGTCCTTTACGCCGATGGCAGAGCGCGGGGACAAACTTTTGGGCCACGTTTTGATGCGGGACTGGTAATCAATTCAACCTGGGCGGTTGGCGTGCGCTATGACTATCTGTTGAATAAGGGCGACAGTGACGTCAATGTTCAAACACCAGCTGGACGATTGAATATTAGCCGGGACACCCGTTACACCCGGCAGTATCTGCAGGCGGGGCTGATGGCGCGAATCACTTCTGAGCAACTCCCCTGGTTACCCGAGGGTGGCGCGCTGCGCTGGAGTAACGGATTACAGGTCATTCAGAATCATTACAAACCCGGCATCAACAGCCGCGGGCAGGCAACAACAGAACCCTTTGGCAGGACTGAACATTTGTCGATTGCTCGAACAGGGCTCAATTACACTCAGAACATCACAGCAGATGGTTTGTGGAGTGTTTTTGGTGAAGTGGGGCTGGACTATGAAATCGATACCAATATGACGTTTCCGATCAATGATCGCGCCTCTGTTGTCTACAGTGCAGCACTGGTTCGGCAAATTGCTCGCGGCAAACGGGTGCAGGTACTTGTTGACCGATTCCAGCATGTCAACGATGACCGTAGCCGCAACAGCATCACGCTGATCGGGGTCATTGATTTCTGACAGACCAGGGCGTTGCTGTTATGCCTGTGCAACGCATCCGCTTACTGTGCTGTTGAACTATTGATCTGTTTGTATTGTTTCCCCAACCAAAGAGCCAGAAATACCCAGATCAACGAGACCGGCAACATGGTCAATCCAAGTCCTGTCAGCCC
>CANHAR010000201.1 GCA_947458495.1 Gammaproteobacteria bacterium
CCATTGCTCGCGGCATTGGTGGGGAAGCCCCAAATGTTGCCAAGTCCCACTGCGGAACCTGTGGCAGCCATGAGAAAACCAAATCGTGAACTGAACTCTCCGCGCGCTGTACTCATGGCTGACATGCTCCTGCCTGGCCGGTATTTTTATTGTGAGACGGGATGGTTTTTTTACCTTCGCCTGATACCTGAATTTACTCGAACGACTCTATAGCAAATCTCAGCCTGACCGGATCAATCAGGCGCATGACCACATTGTTGATGACACTTACCTGTCCGTTGCGATTAAGTTCAACCTGAGGAATACGCAGGCGCTGATCGCTGTCTGTATAAGAACCCATACCTGCTGGCGAAATGGCAAGGGGAATGATGCTTCGCGGCTCTACCTGAAACACCGTTTGTGCTGCATCTTCAACAATACGCATCAACAGTCCGACATTGCCAATTGTTGCACCCGCATTCACATAGGTGTTCAGCAGGCCAGTACCAAAATCGAACACATGCATGCTTTCACTGTAGCGTTGAACCCGGTAAACACTGAACATCGCCAGATTTTTTTCCACCGGGCCAGTATTTGACGCCGTGTAATCTCGAACCGGTAACGCTGCTACCGATTCGCTGACGAAGGTGGTGGGCAGATCGTTGATGGCATCAGCAACATTAATGCCGCTGCCCAGTATCCGCGCGAACGCAGTAAAACCGCTGTTCTGAACATCCAGATTGGTGGAATTATCTGCCAGGTTGATAAACCATTGATTCGTGGCGCTGTTCGGGAAACCATCCTGTTTAGCCATCGCAACAGTGCCACGCACATTAGAAACGCCGGGTTCATTAACAACGATTGGTCCAACGGGAACAAACGCGGGCCCACAATTGCCGGCGATTAAATTGACACAGTCGCCAAGCCAGCGGAACTGTCCGCCCTGAATCACAAAATCTGTTTCCGAGCGGTGGATAACCATGCGGCTGAATTCACCGCGGTCAACGTACCCCAAAAAATTGGACACCGTATCCGGTGCTTTGTCCTGAAGCAGTTCCATGGTGAAGTCACCATAGGTTGAGGTAACACGAACCAGCGGGTTAGCAGCATGCACGGAAGGCATGACCACCAGCACCAACAGCGCGCAAAGGGCACTGATGCGCCTGATCTGTCTGATTTTTACCTGCCTGAAACTCATGCCTTCTCCTGTTGACCTTCGTATTCTGAGCTGCGACGCGCGAATTAACCCACTCATTTAACTGACTCACCCGCCGCCTGCTTGTCAGCATGGTAGGACGAACGCACCATTGGACCACTGGCAACCTGTTTAAACCCCAGCGCCTCACCAAATAAACGCAACTCTTCAAATTCGTCCGGATGGACAAAACGCTGCACCGCAAGATGGTTACGACTGGGTTGCAGATACTGGCCCAATGTGATCATTTCAACGTTATGCGCTCTGAGGTCCTGCAACACCTGCATCACCTCTTCTTTAGTTTCGCCTAGCCCCAGCATCAAACCTGACTTGGTCGGCACATCGGGTTGCCTGGCCTTATACTGCTTCAGCAGATCCAGTGACCATTGATAGTCTGCACCGGGTCGCGCCTGTTTGTACAACCGGGGCACGGTCTCGAGGTTGTGATTAAACACATCCGGCGGTGTCTTTTCAAGAATATCAAGTGCAGCCCGCATACGGCCGCGGAAGTCTGGCACCAATACTTCAACTTTGATACCAGGGTTGTAGTGACGGGTTTCGGTGATGCAGTTGGCAATATGCTGCGCACCGCTGTCTTTCAGATCATCTCTGTCGACCGATGTAATCACGACATAACGCAGTCCCATTTCGGAGATCGCCTGCGCCAACTCTCGCGGCTCGTTCTCATCCAGAGGCTTGGGCTTGCCGTGTGCCACATCACAGAAAGGGCAGCGCCGGGTGCAGATTTCACCCATCACCATAAAAGTCGCAGTGCCGTTACTGAAGCACTCACCCAGATTGGGACAGGACGCCTCTTCACACACCGATGCCAGCTTGTGTTTACGCAGTTGCTCTTTGATCTGCGCAATTTTGGGGGAAGCCGGAATCCGCACTCTGATCCAGTCGGGTTTTACCGGCAATTCCACGGTCGGAATTACTTTGACGGGAATACGCGCGACCTTTTCTGCGCCGCGCAATTTTTCGCCTTCTACCAGCACATTTCGTCTGCCCGTCACTTCTTGTTGTGTTGACATGAAACTACAACTCCTGCCTAACATCTATCCAGCTATAGGGACCAAGCTGCAGTATGAGGTTCTGCAGCACTTGTTTTTCCATGGATTCCATCAGTGATTCCGGGTCAATGCCCGGCGTGTGATCAATCACCTGCGTCACTGGCAGTCCCAGATATCCGCATGGGTTTATCCGACTAAAAGGCTCCATATTCATCGCAACGTTCAGACTCATACCGTGATAGGAGCAGCCGCGCCGGATGCGTAATCCGAGGGAGGCTATTTTTGCGTCACCAACATAAACTCCCGGCGCACCGGCTCTGGGTTGCGCAAATATTTTTACACCGGCCAGGGTGTCCACAATCGCCTGCTCGATGATACTGACCAGCTCACGCACGCCAATACTGGCGCGGCGGACATCAATCAGCAGGTAAACCACCAGTTGCCCCGGCCCATGATACGTTACCTGCCCGCCCCGATCGATCTGAATCACAGGAATTTGTCCCGGCGCCAACACATGTTCCGCTTTGCCCGCCTGACCTTGTGTAAAAACAGGCCTGTGGGACAACAACCAGAGCTCATCCGGGGTATCTTGCTGACGCGAGTCAGTAAAGGACTGCATGGCCCGCCAGATGGGTTCGTAGTCGGTTAAACCGAGCTGACGAACAATTAACCGGCGATTTTTTTCAGGACTACCAGAGTCACTCATAACACCAGCTTGACAGCCGCAAGAGTCTTCAGCTCGGCAAACAAAAATTCCAGCTGTTCCTTGCCAGTTGCTTCAATAACAACAGTGATTGCAACATAGTTGCCCTTGGTACTTGGTCGTACACTGACATGCTCATCTTGCACACCGGGCGCATGACGGTTGAATACCGCCCTGACCTCTGCATGGAAAGTTGCGTGCGCTTCACCCATGACCTTGACCGGATAACGGCAAGGAAACGTAATTCTGGGTGCATCAGGCGTGTTATCACTGTTGATATTTTGCATGTTCAACCAAATAAACCCATAAAGAACAAGGTCAATGCGTCCATCAGACGTTTGAGCAGGCCACCACGTTCCAGTGACTTCATTGCAACAACATCGCCACTGTACAACACCTCGTCATCAAGCGTGACCTGCACACTGCCCAGTACCTGACCCGCTTCAATTGCCCCGCGTAATGTTTCCTGTGTGCTCAGCGTGGTTACCAGATCGCCGGCCCGGCCACGCGGCAGAGTAATAAGCACTTCACTCGGAATACCAGCGTCGATGGTGTTCTCCGCAGCAGACCAGATTCGCAGCGATTCAACCACCTGATTGGCTTCAAACAGTCGGTGTGATTCAAAAAAGCGGAAGCCATAACTGAGCATTTTTTGTGCCTCAACAGCACGCGCCTCTTCGCTGGCGGTTCCCATGACGACTGCGATCAGCCTCATGCCATCACGCTCGGCAGAGGCGACAAGACAAAATCCCGCTGGGGTTGTCCAGCCTGTCTTCATACCATCCACGGTATTGTCACGGAACAACAGGGTATTTCGATTGGGCTGGCTGATGCCATTAAACGTAAACTCACGTTCCGCATACATACGGTAGTGCACAGGGTGCTCAAGAATTTTGACCCGCGCCAACGTCGCCAGATCACGGGCGGACATCAGATTCGTCTGACCCGTGTCATCAAGGCCGCTTGAGTTCACAAAGTAAGAACTGTTCATGCCCAGGCGGCGGGCATGCTGATTCATCAGATCCGCAAACGCTTCTTCGCTGCCGGCAATATGTTCGGCCATCGCGACACTGGCATCATTGCCCGACTGGATGATAATGCCGCGCATCAGATCCTCGACCCGAACGTAGCTGTTGACGTCTACAAAGGTCTTGGAGCCTTGGGTACGCCATGCTCTTTCGCTGATAAACACTTGATCATCCAGACTCAGGTTGCCTTTATCAATTTCGTATTCAGCGACATAGGCTGTCATTATTTTGGTGAGACTGGCAGGCGGTAAAGCTTCGTCCGAGTTTAATTCCATGATGGCATGACCGGTCACAGCATCAATCAGAATATAACTGCTGGCGGCTATATCCGGCGCTCTCGGCACAATGGCTTGCATCGCCGGCGCAGGCATTGGGGTTGGTGTGGGTGCAGGCGCGGGTGTCGTTTGCGCAAACGACAACACAGATGTGCTGAGAGCGATAGACCCAGCCAGTAACAACGCCAGGCATCGGTTTGTCCGACTCAATGGGGTAACTCCTGATTGTGCTTGATTTGTCATACCAAAAATCCTGTTGTGTAACATCATTCTTCAACCACGTAGGGTTGCCCCAGATTTACGGACTGCATCAGGTCAGAAATTCTCTCAATCTCACTCGGGTCAGATATGGGGCCAACCCGCACACGATGCAACTGCTGACTGGTATCGGCTGCCTGAATGGAGCGTATAAATACCGGGCGACTGGTGAGATCACGCAGGCGGTCGGATAAGCGCTGCGCTGCGCGCAAGTCTGAAAACGCACCTGCCTGAAGATAACGGTCACCTGCGGCTGCTGTCGCTGAAGCAGTCACCGTGGTGGCAGGGTTGGATGCTGTATTGGCCGCCAGAATGACATTCTGAGAAGGCACTATCGCCTCAATATGAACCAACGCTGTCCCTTGATTGGCGAAACCCAGCTTGTACGCGGCTGCATATGAAAGATCGATGACCCGGTCATTATGGAAAGGCCCGCGATCATTCACCCTCACTACAATACTGCGCTGATTTTCCAGATTGGTTACCCTGACAAAACTAGGGATAGGCAAACCGGTATGTGCTGCTGACACCTGATACATGTCAAAAACTTCGCCGTTGGAAGTCTGGTGGCCGTGAAATTTTTCCCCATACCATGATGCGAGGCCCGTTTGCTGAAAACCCACTTCAGTTTGCATGACGCGATAGCTGCGACCATTAACGGTATAGGGAGAGCGGTTGCCGGCCATGGTTC
>CANHAR010000202.1 GCA_947458495.1 Gammaproteobacteria bacterium
CGTTTTGCCAAGAGCCACGGCGATCTCGGGTAACTGGCTAGAACTCAGAACCAGCAGCGCGCTGAAGCGGCTCTGATTAACTGCACTGCTGATGGCCTGATTAATGGAACGTAGCAGGTGTTCCTCATTTAGCAATCCCGTCTGCAGATCGCGGCTGACCGCGTCGTGCACCGCATTGGATAAGGCGGCATTGCCATGGGCGTTGTGCACGGTCAGCTGCAGGCTCTGTACGCCATTCATGCTGATAGAGGTACTGTCCAGCGTTGCCAGAATTTCCTGACCATCGCGGCGAATAGCGGTGAACTCGCAGCGCTGATGCCCGGCTTGAAACGGGCCACGCAGAAACGCACGCACTTTCTCAACATCGTTTTCAGCGACCAGATCCAGAAGCGACACAGTGTGTGTTTCCCTCACGGCGGCAAACCCGAAAAAACGTAACCATGCGGGATTGGCATATTGATGAAAACCATCCTGCAGGCAGGCAACGGCATCACGGGTATTGTCCATAAAGGCCTGCAAACGTTGATTGAGTTCGCGTACCGTGCTGGCGGAGCGCCTGTACTCCCGGCGTTGCTGAAGTTGCTCGAGTTCACGGCGAACCTGATAGACAAACTGGACCTGACCTGCTGCCGACTCCAGTTGTGCCTCAGACAGTAACCCGGCGGCACCCAGACTCAGCATCGGCAGCCAGCGCGCGGGTGCTTTGCAGATCAGCAGGCAAGGGATATCGCGCCGTGAGCTTTGTAACTGGCGCAACAGTGTTTCGCAGCGCTGCCCCAAGGGATCGGCCAGCAACAAAATCAGGTCGTGGCTTTCACCACCCGGGACATCATCAGGCAATTGTTTGCCATCAAACTCCCTGGGGTTGCACGTTATACCTGCACGTCGCAACAGGGAAATCAGGTTGGCTTCGAGCCCGTGCGTGCCATGGTTGATCAGAATGTTGTGTGCGGCGTTTGTATTCATATCAGTATGTTAGTGGCTGAATGGCTGCCGCGCTGGATTTATCCTGTCCACAACAACACTTTGACGGTATCCTTGGCTCATCGGCTGAGTTTCAGATTGCTTACGTAAATCTTGTGCCGGAACCGTTCAATTGACACCGGAGTCAGGTAATGTCGTACCCCAAAAGCCCCGCGCAACAGCCAGCCAAAGACCCTGAAAACAATACCCGGCCGGGAATATTGTCAGACGAGGCGCTGGCAATACTTAAGCAGATAAAGCGAGCCCGCAGCCAATTGATGGTCTGTTTCATGACGCTTCCGCTGTATGTCATGGCAGTGGCTGGTTTGGTGGGAAGTGGTCAGGATATCAGTGTGTTGATGTTGGCCTACATGGCGTTGTACGCCGGCTTTGGTATCAATCTCTCAGTGAAGCGTTGCCCTCGTTGTCATCAACAATTTTTTGTGAAACATTACTTTCTTAATCCGTTTCCACGCAAATGTGCGCACTGCGGATTGCACTGTCATCATGTCGGTAGTGCAGCTATGTAGTATTTTGGTTGCAACAACTGAACTGATATCGGAAATACTGGCACCTGAAGAGACGAGGTGCTTCATTTAACAACAGGGGAAAAACCATGATTGGATACGTCACACTGGGAACCAATGATTTTGCCAAAGCAACGGCATTTTATGACGCTCTGCTGGCTGAGCTGGGTGGAAAACGCATGATGGAGATGACTGATCATTACATCGCATGGGGCAGTAATCCTGCAGGTGCGATGGTGAGTATCATCAAGCCTTACGATGGCAAACCCGCTACGTCAGGTAATGGCACCATGATTTCGTTGGCTGCTGACAGTCCGGCAACCGTCGACCGTGTCTATAAAAAGGCCATCGAGTTGGGTGCTAAAGATGAGGGTGCCGCGGGCCCGCGTGGTGATTCAGGTTTTTATGCCGGCTACTTCCGCGATCTGGATGGCAACAAACTCTGCGCGTTCTTCTCGGGTTAAGCACCTCCATGTCAGGTCATTGCAGAGCCCGCATAATCTGAGTAAAGCGGGCGTTGGCTGGATAGGCGCCTGATGTCCAGCCAAGTCGCACAATGACTATCTCCGCTGAGGGAATCACCATCACAAATTGCTGACGGTTTCCCTGCGCTGAATAGGCGTCAACCGGCAGATCAGGCCATCGAGCCGGCTCGCTACTGCCGTCAGAGTTTAACCACCACTGATAGCCATAGGCGCGTGAGTTGACTGAGCTGTTGGGTTGCACTGACTCAGCTACCCAATCTTCACTGACCACACGTGCACCGTTCAGCACACCCTTGTTCAGCATCAACTGACCCAGTCTCGCCCAGTCCCGTGCGGGTGCATACAGATAGGAACTTCCCATCAGTACACCCGATGCATCTGTTTCAAATATGCCATGCTGAAAGCTCAGAGGTACTGCAATCTGTGCTCTGTAGTCCCGCAGACTGTCAGCGAGTGTTGCCCCGGTTTTATCAAAATACAGACGTGAGAGTATGTTTGCGGTGCCAGAGCTGTAGTTAAACTGCGTTCCCGGTTCCTCAGCCAACTGACGTGACAGAGCGTAATCGGATGCCGACGCTTCAGTGAACAACATCGCGGTGGCGTCGTCCCCGGGATTGTATTCTTCAGAGAAGTCGAGGCCGTCGGTCATGGTCAACAACTGGAGGATGCTGATCTCGCGCCGCTCATCATCCTGCCACTGCACAAATCCCGCGGGATCGTCAGCGCTTAACAAGCCACGATATTCAAGGTTGCCAATCATCACCGACATCAGGCTTTTAGCCATCGACCAACCTAACAGGGGTGTACTGGATGTTGCTCCCTGTGCATAGGACTCGGCAACGATATTGCCCTGATGCACAACAAGCAATGCACGTGTATCCAGATTTGCGCTGTTGTCCTGTGCAATCAGCGAATCGGTGAGGGACTGCAGGGCGCTATCGATGGTGTCCACCCGGTCGCCATGTGGCCAGCGGCTGGTGAACACCGGGAGTGCGCTGTAGCTCAGTTCACCGCGCTGCGGGTAACCATCGTAGTCATTGGCACACCCCAAACCCTCCACGTAAGTCGCGGTGGTGGGAGCAAAGCCAAAAAATGAGGTGCTGACGGTGCGCGCTTCTTCGTTGTATTCAACATCAAGGCGCTCGAGGATGGCAGAGTACTGCACAAGATCGGCAAACGCCTGTTGTTGAGAAAAGCCGCTGACGTAGCGCGCGCTGCATAACAATTTGGCGCCCATGCCAGAGGCGACACCGGGCGCGCTGATGATGTACGAGGGGGTAATGCCATTGGCGAACATGGCGGCTATCAGCAACATTACCATTGCGGTAGGTATCAGTTTTTTCACAAGTGTTCTCCTGAAGTTTCCCGTTTGCCAAAAATACCGGTGCCAATCCTGATCATGGTCGAACCTTCTGCGATCGCAGCGGCATAGTCATCACTCATACCCATCGACAGCGTATCCATCTGCGGATAAAGCGCCTGCAATTCCCGAAACAGCTCTGCCAGCGGCCTGAATGCGGCGCGTTGCTGTTGATGATCCGCACAGGGCGCCGGGATGGCCATCAGTCCGCGCAGGCAGAGTTTATCCATCTGCACCACTGCCGCGCACAACTCCCGCGCCTGTTGCAGATCCACACCCGATTTGGTGTCTTCATTGGACAGATTGATCTGTACGCAGACGTTTAGCAGGGGAAGCCCGGCGGGGCGCTGCTCTTGCAGGCGCTGGATGATTTTGTGTCTGTCCACACTGTGAACCCAGTGAAAATGTGCGGCGATGTCGCGCGTTTTGTTGGATTGTATCGGGCCAATAAAGTGCCAGGTCATATCAGGTGTTGTTGTCTGTGCGGCAGATAACACTGCGATTTTGCCGAGTGCTTCCTGGACATAGTTCTCACCAAAGTCACGGGCACCGGCTGCCCAAGCCTCTCGAAGCTTGGCGGCATCGTGGGTTTTGCTGACCGCCAGCAGTGTCACACTGCCCGGGTCGCGTTGATTCAGCAGTTCCTGCTCACGAATGGAGGCCAACAACTGTTGGTAGTTTGAAGCGATGTTGTTAATGCTCATTCCCATGCCATGTCCGGTTGTTTACCTGTCAGATAGTAGCACGATGCAGGCGCTATAAAACGCGCTTGCCGTGCAGAGGCCTTGGCTTTATTGTGGTCATCATTGTGATGAAGAGCCACTGACAGGGACTATTATGGAAATCACTCAACTGCTTAATTTTGCCTTTAAAAGCGGCGCGTCAGACCTGCATTTGACGGCCGGCATGCCGCCGATGATTCGGGTGGATGGCGACATGCGCAGAATCGATCTGCCGATGATGGACCACAAAACGGTGCATGCGCTGATTTATGACATCATGACCGATAAGCAACGCAAAAATTACGAAGAATTTCTGGAGACAGACTTCTCGTTCGAAGTACCTGATCTGGCACGGTTCCGGGTCAACGTTTTTAATCAGAATCGCGGGGCCGCAGCAGTTTTCCGCACGATTCCCGCTGAAGTACTCCCCATGGAAAAACTCGGCATGGGTAAAATTTTTGAACAAATTTCAAGTTTTCCAAGAGGCCTGGTTGTTGTCACCGGTCCTACCGGCTCCGGCAAAAGTACCACGCTGGCCGCCATGATCAACTTCATCAACAATACCCGTTATGAGCATATTCTGACCATTGAGGACCCGATTGAATTTGTGCACCAGAGTAAAAAATGTCTGGTGAATCAGCGAGAGGTGCACCGTGACACACTTGGGTTCAGTGAAGCCCTGCGTTCGGCGCTGCGAGAGGACCCGGACATTATTCTGGTGGGAGAGCTGCGCGACCTGGAGACCATCCGGCTGGCGTTAACCGCGGCAGAGACCGGTCACCTGGTGTTTGCAACGCTGCATACCACCTCGGCGGCAAAGACCATCGACAGAATTGTCGACGTGTTCCCGGCGGCAGAGAAAGCGATGGTGCGGTCCATGCTGTCGGAATCATTACAGGCAGTTATTTCGCAGGCGCTACTGAAAAAAGTAGGCGGTGGTCGCGTTGCCGCGCACGAAATCATGCTGGGGACACCGGCCATCAGAAATTTGATCCGAGAAGACAAGGTGGCACAGATGTATTCCGCCATGCAAACCGGATCCAATGTTGGTATGCGTACACTGGATCA